>JBJTGD010000169.1:0-23291 GCA_046093735.1 Acidimicrobiia bacterium
CGTGTGCGCCGCCGAGGGCTACCCCCGCGAGATCCGCACCGGTGATCGCATCGAGGGTCTCGATGCCGCTCGGGCCGTGCCCCGCGCCATGGTGTTCTGCGCCGGGGTCGGTGCCGGTTCCGACGGCGCGCTCGTCACCGCCGGAGGCCGGGTGTTGACGGTGACGGGGATGGGTGCGTCACTGGCCGCCGCCCGCGAGACTGCGTATGCCGCAGTTGCCCGAATCTCGTGGCCCGGGATGCACCATCGGAGCGACATCGCGGCGGCCGCCGTTCTCGAGGGAGCAACGTGATGAGCAACGACGTTCCCAACGTCCTCGCCACCCGGTACGCCAGCGCGACGATGGTCGACATCTGGTCCCCGAGGGCCAAGGTGGTGTTGGAGCGCGAACTGTGGCTGGCGGTGCTCGAGGCCCAACGAGATCTCGGGATCGACGTGCCCGACGGTGCGATCGCCGCGTATCGATCGGTGGTGGACCAGGTCGACCTCGACTCCATCGACGCGCGCGAGCGCATCACCAAGCACGACGTGAAGGCCCGTATCGACGAGTTCTGCGCGCTCGCCGGTCACGAGCAGATTCACAAGGGCATGACGTCGCGCGATCTCACCGAGAACGTCGAGCAGCTCCAAGTGCGGCGCGCGCTGGCGCTGGTTCGTGGTCGCATGCTGGCGACGCTGGCCCGGCTGGCCGAGCGGGCGGCCGAGAATGCGACCGTCGTGATGACCGGTCGCACGCACAACGTGCCGGCGCAGGCCGTAACCCTGGGCAAGCGATTCGCCAACGCCGGAGAGGAGTTGCTGCAGGCGCTGCGTCGCGTCGATGAACTGCTCGCTCGCTATCCGCTGCGCGGCATCAAGGGCCCGGTGGGCACGCAACAGGACATGCTCGATCTGCTCGACGGTGAAGATGCCAGTGTCGACGAACTGGAAGCACGAGTGGCGGCGCATCTCGGGTTCGAGGCCACGCTCACCAACGTCGGTCAGGTGTACCCGCGCTCGCTGGATCTCGACGTCGTCAGCGCGTTGGTGCAGGCGGCGGCCGGTCCCGCCGATCTGGCGCTCACCATCCGCTTGATGGCCGGTCAGGAACTGGCCACCGAGGGATTCCGACCGGGCCAGGTCGGCTCCTCGGCCATGCCCCACAAGATGAACAGTCGATCGTGTGAACGCATCGGTGGACTGCTGGCCATCCTGCGCGGGCACCTCACCATGGTCGCCTCACTGGCCGGCGATCAGTGGAACGAGGGCGACGTCAGTTGTTCGGTCGTGCGCCGCGTGGCCCTGCCCGACGCGTTCCTGGCCATCGACGGGTTGTTCGAGACGTTCCTCACCGTGCTCGACGACTTCGGTTCGTATCCGGCCGTCATCGAACGCGAACTCGATCGCTATCTGCCGTTCCTGGCCACCACCAAGGTGCTGGTTGCGGCCGTCCGGCATGGCGTCGGTCGCGAGACGGCGCACGAGGCGATCAAGGAACACGCAGTCGCGGCGGCGCTGCGCCTGCGCGAGCAGGGAGCCGAGGGCAACGACCTCGTCGAGCGACTGGCCGCCGATCCGCGTCTCGGGCTCGGGGCCGACGAACTGGCGGGTGTGCTCGCGACTCCCATCGACTTCGTCGGTCGGGCGCCCCAGCAGGTCGACGCCTTCGTGGCCCGGGTGGCGGCGCTCTGCGCCGCCGATCCCGCCGCTGCGGCCTACCGCCCCGCCGACATCCTCTGAATGCATCGATGAGCGAATCGCTGCCCCACCTCTACTCGGGCAAGGTCCGTGACATCTACGACGCGGGTGACGATCGGTTGCTCATGGTCACGTCCGACCGCCTGTCGGCCTTCGACGTGGTCATGGCCGAGCCGATCCCGGACAAGGGACGGGTGCTCACCGCCATGAGCGCCTTCTGGTTCGGTCATTTCGGAGGGTTGGTCGGCAGTCATCTCATCTCGACCCGACTGACCGACTGTCCGCCGGCGGCGCAGCGCCCCGAGTGGGAAGGACGGGTGATGCTGTGTCGGCGGGCCGAGATGCTGCCCATCGAGTGCATCGTGCGCGGCTATCTCACCGGCTCGGCGTGGAAGGAGTACGTCGCCAGCGGAACCATGCACGGTGTCGCTCTGCCGGTCGGGCTGCTCGAGTCGTCGAAGTTGCCCGAGCCGGTGTTCACGCCATCGACCAAGGCCGACGCCGGTCATGACGAGAACATCTCGTTCGAACGGGCGGTCGAACTGATCGGACGGGACCTGGCCGAGCGGGCCCGCGACCTGTCACTGCGCCTCTATCGCCACGGCGCTGTGCGGGCCGCAGGGCGGGGGATCCTCATCGCCGACACCAAGTTCGAACTCGGACTCATCGACGGCGAACTGGTGCTGGCCGATGAAGTGCTCACCCCCGATTCGTCCCGGTTCTGGCCGGCCGACGCTTGGCGACCGGGAACCACCCCGCCCTCGTTCGACAAGCAACCGGTGCGCGATCACCTCGATGCGCTCGACTGGGACAAGCAGCCCCCGCCGCCTCCCCTTCCCTCGGAGATCGTGGCGTCGACGCGGTCCCGGTACATCGAGGCCTACGAGCGCATCACCGGCTGGTCGTTCGCCGACTGGAAAGGGTGACTTCCGACCACGCCCGCCACGGCCGCCGAGTTGCACGGTGATGTGCGACCATGACTCCATGATCTTCTCGGTGCACGTCGAGGTCCGTCTGCGACCCGGGATCGCTGACCCGCAGGGAGCCACCATCGAACGGGCCATGCCCACGCTGGGGTACGCCGGGGTGCGGGACGTGCGGGTGGGCAAGAGCATCCGCTTCGAGATCGACGCCGCCGACGAGGCCACCGCTCGGTCCGAGGCCGAGGACCTGTGTCGCCGGTTCCTCACCAACCCGGTGATCGAGGACGCGGTCATCGAGATCGCGGCGGGCGTCTCGTCGTGAGTCGACGTGTCGGCGTCGTCGTCTTCCCCGGCTCGAACTGTGAACACGACGTCGTCGAGGCGATGCGAGTGGTCGGTGCCGACGCCGAACTGCTGTGGCATGGCGATGCGACCGTCGCCGGTGTCGATGCCGTGGTCGTGCCCGGTGGGTTCGCCCATGGTGACTATCTGCGGCCCGGCGCCATCGCCCGGTTCTCGCCGGTCATGGGCGCGGTGGCACAGTTCGCGGCCGACGGTGGTCCGGTGGTCGGGATCTGCAACGGTTTCCAGGTGCTCACCGAGGCCGGACTCCTGCCCGGTGCCCTGCAGAAGAACGCCGGGCTGAAGTTCCTGTGCGCGCCTGCGCAGTTGCGCGTCGAGACCACCGACTCGGTGCTCACCCGTGCCGCTACCAAGGGCTCGGTGCTCGAGGTGCCGATCAATCACTTCGAGGGCAACTACACGTGTGATCCGGAGATGTTGGCCCGACTGCGCGACGAGGATCGCGTGGTGCTCCGTTACGTCGACAACCCCAACGGTTCGGTCGACGACATCGCCGGTGTGTGCAACGAGGGTCGCAACGTCGTCGGTCTCATGCCCCATCCGGAGCGGGCCATCAGCTACCTGCTCGGCAGTACCGACGGACTGCCGCTCCTGCGTTCGATCCTGGCCTGATCAGTCCGGTCCGACCGAGGACCTCACAGCATCCCGGCTCGTTTGAGCACCGAGCGCGGCACCTTCATCTCCAGCCAGGCCTCGACACTGATCTTCTTGGCCCGGCTGTACTCGACCACGACCTCGACGAAGTCGTTCTCCAGTGGAGTGATGTCGATCGGGTCGTCGATGTCGGCCAGTCGTCGCTCGAGATCGATCTTCTTCTGCACCAATGCCAACTTCTCCAGCGGGTCCCGTTCGTCGTCGATCCTCGGTCCGAGTTCGTCGATCCGCTTCTGCAGTCCTTCACGCGTGATGGGACGACCGGGTTTGGGCTTCGATCGCTCCAGCGCCTCCAGATAGGCGCGCACCGTTCGACCACGCTTCCGGCCCATCTCCAGTGCGATCCTGTGCTCCTTGGTCATCGACCCGGGTCGCAGACCGACCCGCTTGGCCGGAGGGGTGTCGGCAGCAGGAGTGTCGGAGTCGTCGGTCATGACGGCAGTCCACCACACGGTCGCAGGGCCGACAACGGTCACGCCCGAAGCGGGTACCGGGGCGGCGTGCGGCCACTAGCGTCCGGTCCGATGGCGACCGAGCACGACGAGCCCATCCACCGTTCACTCGGACTCACCGACACCGAGTACGACGACATCGCATCGATCCTCGGTCGCGCCCCCAATCACCTCGAACTGGCCATGTACGCGGTGATGTGGTCGGAGCACTGCTCGTACAAGTCGTCGCGTCTGCATCTGAAGCGTCTGCCCACCGAGGCACCGTGGGTGTTGGTCGGTCCCGGCGAGAACGCTGGAGTGGTGGACGTGGGTGACGGCATCGCCGCCGCCATCCGCATCGAGAGTCACAACCACCCGTCGGCCATCGAGCCCTACCAGGGGGCGGCCACCGGCGTGGGCGGGATCCTGCGCGACATCTTCACCATGGGCGCGCGGCCGATCGCATTGATGGATCCGTTGCGATTCGGACCACTCGACGATCCGCGATCGCGTTGGATAGCGGAGGGCGTCGTCAGCGGCGTGTCGGGGTACGGGAACTCGGTCGGTGTGCCCACCGTCGGCGGCGAGACCGTGTTCGACGAGACCTACCGAGGCAATCCGCTGGTGAACGTGCTGTGTCTCGGTGTGCTGCCCACCGAGCGACTCGTGCTCGGACAGGCCACCGGAGTGGGCAACCTCGCGGTGCTGCTCGGTTCGTCCACGGGACGTGACGGCATCGGTGGCGTGAGCGTGCTGGCCTCGGCCGGATTCGGCGACGAGGAGTCCGACGCCGAGAAGCGTCCGAGCGTGCAGGTGGGTGATCCCTTCGAGGAGAAGCGGCTCATCGAGGCTTGCCTCGAACTGCTCGACGCCCGACTCGTCGTCGGCATCCAGGATCTCGGCGGTGCCGGTCTGGCCTGTGCCACCAGTGAGACGGCCAGTCGCGGTGGGATGGGTATGGATGTCGACATCGGCGCCATCCCCCGGCGCGAGCCGGGAATGGAACCGTTCGAGGTGATGACCTCGGAGAGCCAGGAACGGATGCTGGCCATCGTCGAGCCCGAGGGTCTCGATGCCGTCCTCGCCATCTGTCGCCGGTGGGAGGTGCGCGCTGCGGTGATCGGTCGGGTCACCCCGGGTCCGGCCACAGGTGATGCGGACGGTGGACGGCTGCGCATCATGGACGGCTTCGATGGCGAGGTCCTCGCCGACGTGCCCGCATCGTCGTTGCACGATGCCGCGCCGCTCTACGACCGCCCCCGGCTGGCGCCCGCCGACTGGGACGAGGCGACGCGCACTCGCGGCGCCGAGCCTGCGCCGACGTCGGAGGATCCCGGTCGTGAACTGCTCGAGTTGATGGTCGACACCCGATGGGTGTGGTCGCAGTACGACCATCAGTTGTTCCTCAACACCGTCGAGGGACCGGGTGGCGACGCGGCGGTGCTGCGACTCAAGCACCCGACCAGCGGGACTGACACTGGACGTGGCGTGGCGCTCACCACTGACGGCAATCACCGTTGGTGTGCCGTCGATCCGCGCGCCGGCACCGCTCTCACCGTCGCCGAGTCGCTCCTCAATCTCGCCTGTGTGGGTGCTCGACCCCTCGCCGTCGTGAACTGCCTCAACTTCGGCAACCCGGAGCACCCCGAGGTGATGTGGCAGTTGTCGGAGGCCATCGACGGCATGGCCGACGCCTGTCGGTCCTTTGAAGTTCCCGTCATCGGGGGCAACGTGAGCCTCTACAACGAGTCGCAGGGCACCGACATCGATCCCACGCCCGTCATCGGGATGCTCGGTGTCATCGACCGACTCGATCGACGTCCTCCCGGTGTCGGACTGGTCGATGGCGGTCGGCTCGTGCTCATCGGCACCACGGAGCCCGAGGTGGCCGGTTCGCGCTGGGCTCGGGCCCGGGGCGCACACGGCGGTCACCTGCCGGTGCTCGATACCGCACTCCATCTCCGGGTGGCCGACGTCGTGCGCCGTCTGGTGGGTGGCGGACTGCTGCTCGGCGCGCACGACGTGAGCGGAGGCGGACTGGGTGTGGCCATCGCCGAGATGGCGGTGCGCTCCGGTGTCGGTGCCACCGTGGCCCGAGTACCCGACGCGCAGCACCTGTTCAGTGAGAGTCCGTCGCGGGTCGTGTTGTGCGTGGACGCCGAGCTCCTCACCACGATCGAGTCGGTGTGTGACGAGGCGGACGTGCCCTTCGCTCGCATCGGGGTGGCCGGCGGTGACCGACTCTCGGTCAAGGGACTGCTCGACATCCCTCTGACCGACGTGACCGCGGCGTGGGATCGCACCATCCCGGCGGCACTTGGCTCGGGCACGGCACAGGACTGACGGTCCGATTGCCGGTGGCCGTCACGGCCCATCGGTACGATGTCGAGGTGAGCACGGTCGAGCACGTCATTGACGCCGATGACGACACACCCAAGGAGGCCTGCGGGGTCTTCGGTGTGTACGCGCCGGGCCAACCGGTCTCCCACCTCACCTATCTCGGCCTCTTCGCGCTGCAGCACCGAGGACAGGAAGCGGCTGGGATGGCAGTGAGCGACGGCTCGGCCATCACGGTGGTGAAGGAGACCGGTCTGGTCTCCAACGCGTTCGACGACCGCACCCTTTTGGCCCTCAATGGTTATCTGGCCATCGGCCACACTCGCTACTCAACCACGGGCTCGAGTGTGTGGCGCAACGCGCAACCGGTGTACCGCGACGTGGGTGATCACACGTTGGCGCTGGCTCACAACGGCAACCTTGTCAACACGCGTTCTCTGGCCGACGAGTTGGGGATGCTGCCCGGAACGGTCGGATCGGATTCCGATGTGGTGGCCGAACTGGTGGCGACCGAGTTGGCCAAGGTGCCGGAGGAGTCGTCCGACCATCGGGCGCTCGAGCGCGCCCTGTTGGCGGTGCTACCGCGACTGGACGGTGCCTTCTCCATCGTGGCCATGGACGAGGGACACATCATCGGCGTGCGCGATCCTCACGGTTTCCGACCCATGTGTCTCGGCAAGCTCGACAAGGGGTGGGTACTGGCCTCGGAGAGTCCGGCACTCGATGTCGTCGGCGCGCACCTCGTTCGTGAGCTCGATCCCGGCGAGATGATCGTGATCGACGCCACCGGCTGTCGTTCACTGTGGCCCTTCGACAGCGCTGACATCGAACCTCGGCTATGTCTGTTCGAGTTCGTGTACTTCGCCCGACCCGACACGCGTCTCTACGGGCAGAGCGTCCACCAGGCCCGCGTGCGGATGGGTGAGAACCTGGCCGAGCAGGCGCCCGTCGACGCCGATCTCGTCATGGGTGTGCCCGAGTCGGGCATCCCGGCCGCCGAGGGTTTCGCCCGTCGCTCGGGGATCCCGTTCGGCCACGGACTGGTCAAGAACCGCTACATCGGCCGCACGTTCATCGCCCCCAACCAGCAGATGCGTGCTCTTGGTGTGCGCATGAAGCTGAATCCGTTGCGCGACAACATCGCCGGCCAACGACTGGTCGTGGTCGATGATTCGATCGTTCGGGGTACGACGACGCGCGCCATGGTGTCGATGCTCCGGGAGGCCGGTGCGTCCGAGGTGCACCTGCGCGTGTCATCACCGCCCTACAAATGGCCGTGCTTCTACGGCATGGACACCGGGACGCGCGGTGAACTCCTGGCCGCCAACATGAGCATCGAGGAGATCCGCGAATACCTCAACGTCGATTCGCTGGCCTACCTCACTCTGGACCGGCTCCTGACGGCTACCGGCGCGGTCGGGGCCGGCTTCTGCGATGCCTGTCTCACCGGCGACTATCCGGTGGCGATCCCCGACGAGGTCGGCAAGCACATCCTCGAGATCACCCCGACCCGCGTGCCCGACGCACCCGAGCTCCTCCTCGACACCGACCAGCAATCGCTGAGCTTCACGGCGCCCGAAGATGTCGATGAGTGAGCCGACGCCCGAGACCTACGCCGCCGCCGGTGTCGACATCGACGCCGGTGAGCGTGCGGTCGAGCGCATCAAGGCCCACGTCCGCTCCACGTTCCGTCCCGAGGTAATCGGCGACATCGGGGGATTCGGAGGACTGTTCGCCCTCGATCCGGCGCGCTGGCGTGATCCGGTGCTGGTGTCGTCCACCGACGGTGTCGGTACGAAGGCACTGGTGGCCCAAGCCACCGGTCGATTCACGACCATCGGCATCGATCTCGTCGCCATGTGCGTCGATGATCTCGTGTGTCAGGGAGCCGAGCCCCTCTTCTTCCTCGACTACATCGCCGTGGGACGTCTCGACCCCGACCACATCGACCAACTCGTCGACGGAGTGGCCGCCGGGTGTCGTCAGGCCGGTTGCGCGCTCATCGGTGGGGAGATGGCCGAGCACCCCGGGGCCATGGCGGCGGGGGAGTTCGATCTCGTCGGCTTCGCCGTCGGCATCGTCGACCGCTCGGCGCTGATCGACGGACGCACCATCGCTCCCGGTGACGTCCTCATCGGACTCCCGTCGAACAATCTGCGTTCCAACGGTTACTCGTTGGCCCGGCGCGTGCTGCTCGAACGTGCGGGACTCCCACTCGATGGACCCGCACACCCCGGCGCCCACCATTCGCTGGCCGATGAGCTCCTTGCGCCCTCGGTCATCTACGCCCCGACGATCGGGGCCTTGCAGCGAGCCGTCGACGTGCGGGGCGTCGCGCACATCACCGGCGGAGGGATTCCCGGCAATCTCGGACGTGTCCTGCCGATGGGAGTGGCGGTCGAGGTCGAGGTCGGCACCTGGGAGGTGCCGACCGTGTTCGGCGAGATCCAGCGACTCGGTGCCGTGTCCGCCGACGAGATGTGGCGGGTATTCAACATGGGTGTCGGGATGATCGTGGTGGTACCGGAGTCCGACGCGTTCCGGGCGCTCGATGTCGCCAGGTCGGCCGGTCACCGAGCGGGGATCATCGGGCGTGTCGTCGCCGGTTCGGGTGACGTCCGACTCGTCGGCGGACAAGGGTCGGTCGCATGACCGCAGGGGACGCGACGACGGACGAGACCAAGCGACGACTGATCGAGCACCTCCGACAGCATTCGGTGCGCACGGGCGACTTCACACTCAAGTCGGGTCGGAAGAGCTCGTGGTTCATCGACTCGAAGCAGACGGCGTGTCGGCCCGAGGGCATCCTGCTCATCGCCGAACTCGCCCTCGAGGTCATCCCGGCCGATGTGACCGCCATCGGTGGTCTCACCGTCGGTGCCGATCCGGTGGCCTACGGGGTGGCAGCCGTGGCCGCAGCTCGGGGCCGGGACCTGCGTTCGTTCACCATCCGCAAGGAATCGAAGGACCACGGTGTCGGGGGCCGGTTGGCCGGACCACTGCTGGAGGGCGATCGGGTGGTGATCACCGAGGACACCGTGACCCGCGGGACCTCCCCCATGGAGGCCGCCCGCGTCGTGCGTGAACTCGGCGCCGAACCGGTGCTCATCCTCACCGTCGTCGATCGGGGCGGGACGTGCGCGGCCATGGCTGCGGCCGAGGGCATCGAGTTCCGGGCGCTGGTCACCGCCCCCGAGTTGGGCTTCGACTACGAGGGCGCCTGACGCATTGGGTGCGGTCGACCGACCGCCGGTAGCGTGCTCCGCCTATGTCAGAGAGCACCACTGCCGCCTTCAGCATCAGCCTCCGCGTCCGACTCGGCAACGAGCCCGGCGCCCTCGGACGTCTCGCCACCGCCATCGGTGCGGTGGGCGGGAACATCTGGTCCCTCGAGGGCTTCGAGGCCAAGAAGGAATCACTCGACGCCAACGTCGTGGTCAACTGCTCGAGCGAAGCGCATCAGCAGAAGGTGCTCGACGCCGTGCGCGACGTCGACGGGATCGAACTGCTGGAGTGGGAGGACCGCACCTTCGCCCTGCACGCCGGTGGCAAGGTGCACGTGGTCAGTCGCATCGCAGTCAACGATCGTGACGACCTGTCGATGGCCTACACCCCGGGTGTGGCCCGGGTGTGCAAGGCGATCGAGGCCGATCCCCATCTCTCGCACGAACTGACGGTGCGCAAGAACACCGTCGCCGTGGTGAGCGATGGCACCGCAGTTCTGGGTCTCGGCGATATCGGTCCGCTCGGAGCCATGCCGGTGATGGAGGGCAAGGCCCTCCTGTTCAAGGAGTTCGCCGGCGTCGATGCCGTTGCCATCTGTCTCGACACGAAGGACCCCGACGAGATCGTGGCCACCGTCAAGAACATCGCCCCGTCGTTCGGCGGCATCAACCTCGAGGACATCGCGGCGCCGGTGTGCTTCGAGGTCGAGGACCGTCTCAAGGAGATCCTCGACATCCCGGTGTTCCACGACGATCAACACGGCACGGCGGTCGTCACGCTCGCCGCGCTGGAGAACTCGCTCAAGATCGTCCACAAGCGCTACGAGGACCTCACGATCGTCATCGCCGGCGTGGGTGCGGCGGGCGTCGCCATCTCCAAGATCCTCATGGACGTCGGCGTGCGCAACATCATCGGCGTCGACCGGGAGGGCGCGGTCTACGAAGGGCGCGGGAACCTCAACGTGGCCAAGCAGTGGTTCGCGGAGAACACCAATCCCGAAGGTCGCAAGGGTGACCTGGCTTCGATCATGCCGGGTTCGGACGTGTTCATCGGCGTGAGCGGTCCGAACCTGATCGACCGCGCCGCCGTGCTGACCATGGCTCCGGATCCGATCGTGTTCGCCATGGCCAATCCCGACCCGGAGATCAGGCCCGAGGAAGCGGCCGGTGCCGTGGCGGTGATGGCCACGGGTCGCAGCGACTTCCCCAACCAGATCAACAACGTGCTGGCCTTCCCGGGGATCTTCCGGGGTGCCCTCGATGCCGATGCCACGCAGATCACCGAGGGCATGAAGGTCGCTGCCGCTCGCGCCATCGCCTCGGCGGTGTCGCCCGCCGAACTGGCGCCCGACCATGTGATCCCGTCGGTGTTCGACAAGCGCATCGCACCGCTGGTGGCCGCCGCGGCCGCCGAGGCCGCCGTGCGCGACGGGGTCATCCGGAAGCGCTGAGTCGGTGGCGATCCGGGCGATCACCTTCGACTTCTGGGACACGATCGTCCGCGCCGACACCCCGGCCACCCGTCAGCGTCGACGTCTGGCCATCGCCGAAGTGCTCGAGACCCGTGGTCTGTCCGTCGATCACGATCAGATCGACGGGGCCTTCGACGAGGCATGGAATCGCTTCGACGCGTCATGGGCTCTCGGTGAGCAGTTCACGGGGCATCACGCGGCCGAGACCGTGCTCGAGGTGCTCGGTCACACCGACGACGATGTCCGGCGCGAGGTGATCGAGGCCTACGTGACTGCGCCGCGGTCGATGGATCTGCTCCTCACCGACAATCTCGTGGCCACCATCGAGCAGTTGCGTGCCGCCGGCCTGCGAGTCGGGATCGTGTGCGACGTCGGACTGACGCCGTCGGTCGTGCTCCGGCACTATCTCGAGCGACACGGAGTGCTCGGGTTGTTCGACCACTGGGCGTTCTCCGACGAGGTCGGCGTGTACAAGCCCCATGCGGCCATCTTCGAGCACGCGTTGTCCGGACTCGGTGGGATCGATCCCGTCGAGGCCGCGCACATCGGGGATCTCCGCCGGACCGACGTCGCCGGCGCACTCGGGATGGGAATGCTCGCGCTGCGGTACCGGGGTGTCACCGATGACGATCCGTCGCATGGCCCGGAGGCCGATGTGGTCGTGGACGATCACGCGCAGGTGCCGTCGATCCTCGGTCTCTGACCCGCCGGCGCCTCGGCATCTTCCCCGCGCCTGTGACAAGGTGTCGGTCTACACCGATACGACCGTCCAGGGGGGCGACGTGGCACTCGATCCGCAGGCGCAGATGGTCATCGACCTGATGGCCGATTCCGGTTTCTCGTTCAGCGGTTTCACTCCGACCGAACTGCGCGAGCGCATGGCCATGTCGGCCATGCCCAGCCCGGTGCAGTTGCTGTCGATCACCGACCGCACCATCGAAGGACCCGAGGTCGAGATCCCCATCCGCATCTACCGACCGTCGGCCGGCACGTTGCCGGTCGTGGTGTTCTTCCACGGTGGTGGCTGGGTGATCGGTGATCTGGAGTCGCACGATCACTGCTGCCGGGTGATCGCCACCAAGGCCGAGTGTGTGGTGGTGGCCGTCGATTACCGACTCGCTCCCGAGGCGAAGTTCCCCGCCGCGGTCGATGATGCGTGGGCGGCGACCGAGTGGGTGGCCACCAACGCCGCCGAGATCGATGTCGATCCGACTCGACTGGCCGTGGCCGGTGACAGCGCCGGGGGCAACCTCGCTGCAGTGGTGGCCAACCTGTCCCGCGACGTCGATCACGTCGAGGTGATCCAGCAGGCGCTGATCTATCCGGTGACCGACGGTCGGTGCGATCGACCGTCGATGTCGGAGAACGCCGAGGGCTACCTGCTCACCCGCGAGGCGATGGACTGGTTCCATGGGCACTACGTGATCGACGAGTCGGATCTCGACGACCCCCGGTATTCGCCCCTGCGGGCCGATCTGGCTGGCGCGCCGCCGGCCGTGGTGGTCACCGCGGGATTCGATCCGCTGCGCGATCAGGGCAACGAGTACGCCCGGGCGCTCGAGGCGGCCGGTGTCGAGGTCGACCACTGCGAGTACCAGTCGATGTTCCACGGGTTCTTCTCCATGGATGCGGCGATCGACGTGGCATCGCAGGCTCAGGATCAGGTGGCGGCGGCCCTGCGCGAGGCCTTCTCACGTTGATGTTCCGTGGCCCCGGCGGGCTGGTGATCGCAGCCCTGGCTGCACTCGTCCTCGTGGTCGGATGCTCCCGGGCGACGTCGTCGCGTCCTGTCGCGACGACGACCGTTCCCGATGGCGCGACCCCCGATCGATCTGCGGTCTACGACCCCTACATGGGCACTCGTCCGGCGGTCGATCCGTCCGGAAGGGTGACCGCAGCGACGGTGCGAACGGCGGACGGCCTCGTTCGCACCTACCGGCTCTACGTCCCGACCACGATGCGCGCCGGTGAACGCGTCCCGTTGCTGGTGGCCCTCCACGGTGGACTCGGCTGGGGCGAGCAGTTCGAACGGAACAGCGGATTCGACGGGTTGGCCGAGTCGAACGGCTTCATCGTGGTGTACCCCGACGGCACCAACGCTCGACCCGGCAGCACCACGCTGCTCACCTGGAACGGGGGGATCTGCTGCGGCGCCGCGGCGGAGCGCAACGTCGACGATGTCGGATTCATCCGTGTGGTGCTCGACGAATTGGAACGGACGCAGCCCATCGACACGTCGCGTGTCTTCGCCACCGGACACTCCAATGGTGCCATCCTCGCCTACCGACTGGCCTGTGAACTCTCCGAACGGATCTCGGCGATCGGGGTGCAGGCCGGCGTGTTGGGTGTCCCGTGCACGCCGACGCGGCCGGTGAGCGTGTTCCATCTCCACGGTCTCGCCGACACCAACATCCCCATCGATGGGGGTCGCGGCTCGGGAGTGGCCGGCATCGAGTTCCCGCCACCGCGTCGTGCTCCGCAGGCCTTCGTCGAGATCGATCGATGCGCGGCACCACCGGTCGACGCCGTGGATCCGACGAACACCGATGTCGTCGCCCGGACGTGGAGCGGATGCGCCGAGGAACGCACGGTGCGGTTCGTGACCGTCACCGGCGCGTCCCACGCGTGGATGGGACACGCCGGGGTTTCGGCCCGCTCCACATCGCTGGTCGGTGTGCCCTACGAGCGATTAGATGCCTCGCGAGCCATCTGGTCGTTCCTCGCTGCGCAGCCACCCCGGCGCAGCTGAGGACGTCGACACGTGGACGATGGCCCGGGCACAACGCGAAGGGCCCGGGCGAGTGCCCGGGCCCTCCTCGTGTGGTCGGGACCGGCGTCGATCCGGTGACCTACCGCTTTTCAGGCGGTCGCTCTGCCGACTGAGCTACCCGACCGTGTCGCCCGGAGGTCCGGGCAGTCCGGGCCGGAGCCCGGTTCGGCCGCAGCACCATGCGGTGGCTGCGTTGGCGGTCCCGACGGGATTTGAACCCGCGACCTCCGGCTTGACAGGCCGGCGTGCACTCCAAACTGCACCACGGGACCACGAACTGGCTTGCACTGCGCACCCCCAACGGGATTCGAACCCGTGTTACCTGCGTGAAAGGCAGGCGTCCTAGGCCGCTGGACGATGGGGGCTCTTGTCGCCTCGAGGGCTCCGGGACCCTAGCAGCCACCCCGGGACCGCTCCCAAGCCCACCGATCCCCGATCAGTCGGCGGTCCGAGCCAGGGCGTCGACGATCCAGCCGACCATCGCGCCGAGGAACTCGTAGAGCGCCCACGCCGGCAGTTCCGGATCCTCGGGTGTCAACTCGGGCATCGTCTCACCGTCCACCTCGAGTCGGGTACCGAGCACGAGGCGAACGGTGTTGAGTCCGGTCATCCACGTCTCCATGGTGACCCGGTCCAGTTCGGTGTCATGAGCGGTGGCGGCGATGCGTCCGAGTGCCGCACGACGTGAGCGGAGCAGTTCGCTACCCACCAGTTCTCGGTACGCGTCCTGCACCTCCCGATCGTCGGGGCTGGCCGGAGGGAAGACGCGTCGGAGCGCAGGATGTTCGGTGACGTCGTCCCCGTCGAGTAGCTCGACGATCTCGGTGCAGACCTCGGCCAGGACCTCACGGAGTTCGTCGGGGAGGTCGACGAGGAATCGGTCGGGGCCCTTGGCACGGATGGTGCGGCGGAACAGACCCATCGGCGGTCTCAGTCCTGTTGCATGGTCGCCCACAGACCATGCTCATGCAGACGGAACACGTCGAGTTCGGCCTTCTCCCGTGAGCCACTCGACACCACGGCCCGACCTTCGTGGTGTACCTGCAGCATCAACGACTCCGCCTTCTCGCGGCTGTAGCCGAACAGTTTCTGCAGCACGAATGTGACGTAGGTCATGAGATTGATCGGGTCGTCCCACACCAGCACGATCCATGGCCGGTCGACGCTGGGCAGATCGTCGGTGCTCGGCTCACCGATCTCGACCGGCGCAGTCGTGCTCACGACGTGGTGACCCTCTCAGGCTGGGTCTCGGTGGGCCGCTCCTCGCGCTCGAGTGGTCGAACCGTGAGTGAGAGGTCGAACGAGAGCACGGCGAGCCACACCATGATGCTGCCGAACACATGGACCAGCACCAGGGCCGGCGGGACGTCGGTGAAGTACTGGATGTAGCCGATCGCGCCCTGCACACAGATCGCCGCCACCAACGCCTTGGCCCGCAGGTCGACGTCTCGGGGTGCGCCCCGCCGACCGAGCACCCCGAGTGTGACGACAGCGAGTGCCAGGAACGCCCACACCGTGAGGCTGTGCACCCGCACGACCGCCACCAGTTCCAGCGGGAGCCGCTCCACCGTCTCGTCGCCCCCGTGGGGTCCGGCTCCGGTGACGATGGTGCCGGTGAACAGGGCCAGTCCGGCGAGCACCACCAGTGCCCGACCGAGCCGACGGACGACGGGGGCCACGGCGGGTAGTGCCGGCCCCTCGGCATGGCCCGCCCGCACGAAGAGCACATACGAGTTCCACACCAGCACGATCGACAGCAGGAAGTGGGCGATGACGAACGGTGGGTGCAACTCGAACAGCACGGTGAGGCCACCGAGGATGATCTGCCCGATGACGCCGGCCACCAACCCGAGCGACCACCAGGTGAGGTCCGAGCGTCGCGGTGACCGCAGGAGCGAACCGAGCACGGCGGCGATGACCGCCACCGAGACGAGACCCGTGATCGTCCGGTTCAGGAATTCGATCATGGCGTGGTACTCGAGGGGAGCGACGAGCTGGTCCTGCTCACATTTCGGCCAATCAGAACAGCCGAGCCCCGACCCCGTGAGCCGCACGGCAGCGCCCGTCACCATGATGAACACCTGCGCGCAGAGCGCCAGCAGCGTGATGCGCCGGTAGGCGCGAGGGGAGACCCGGGGGAGTCGCACGGCCTGATGGTACGGGAGCCTTCCGGCGACCCCAAAGCGCCGGTCGACGCAGTACACGGTTGAGGACCCGATTGCCGGGTCGTGGTGGGCCGCCTCTAGCATCCGAGCGATGGCAACGGTCGCGCAGCATCCCCTCTCGGCGCGACTGAAGGGTTACGTGGCCCTGACCAAGCCCCGCATCATCGAGCTCCTGCTGATCACCACGGTGCCGATGATGATCGTCGCCGAGCGGGGTCTTCCCTCGGTGTGGCTGATGGTGGCCACGGTGGTGGGAGGCACGATGTCGGCGGGCGGGGCGAACGCGATCAACATGGTGGTGGATCGTGACATCGATGCCGTGATGCAGCGGACCCGGAATCGTCCATTGGTGACCGGAGTCCTCGAGCCCCGCAACGCGCTCGTGTTCGCCATCGGCCTCGAGGTCGTCGCCTTCGTCTGGCTGTGGGTGTTCGTGAACCTGCTGAGCGCAGCGCTGGCCGTCGCCGCCTGCCTGTTCTACGTGTTCGTGTACACGCTGTGGTTGAAGCGGACCTCTCGCTCGAACATCGTGATCGGTGGCGCTGCGGGTGCGGCGCCCGTGCTCATCGGGTGGTCGGCGGTGGCCGACTCGCTGTCCTGGGCCCCTGTGGTGGGCTTCGCGATCATCTTCTTCTGGACCCCACCGCACTTCTGGGCGCTGGCCATCCGGTACGCCAACGACTACGCCGCCGCCGAGGTCCCCATGCTCCCGTCGGTGGCCTCCCGGCGGGAGACCACCATCCAGATCCTCGTCTACACGCTGGTGGTGTGGGCCCTGGCCCTCGTGTTCTGGCCCGTGGCCGACATGGGATGGATCTATGGAGTCTCCGCCATCGTCCTCGGTGCCGCCTTCACCGGACTGGCCGTCAGGTTGTTCCAGGATCCCACCACGGCCCGGGCCATGCGGTTGTTCACCTTCTCCATCACCTGGGTGACCCTGCTGTTCGCGTCGATGGCACTCGATGTCCTTGTCCGCTGGGGGATCTGAGTCCAACCGGCGATCTGAGGGTTTCGATCGGCTCTCCGGGCCTGTGTAGGGTGAGGCCTGCTCTGTCCCGCCGAGCGAGGTCGCGTTCGACGGACCGGGCACCAGAGGGTTCTCGCAACAGCACGAACGGTCCTTCAGAGAACGGTCCACAACGAACATGGCGATCACCGAAACCCGAGAGGAGACCGGCACCGACCTCGCCGTGGCCTCTCCGCTCGTCCCTGCGCCCGTGTCCTTCCTCGGCACGGGCGAGCACACCGTCGTCGGCGTCGTGTACATCCTCGCCTCGATCCTGTTCGGCGTGGCCGGACTGGTCGGGTGGGCGCTGACAGGGATCCACGACGCCACCGGGTCGTTCCTTTCCGACTCCGTGGCCGAGCAGGTGTTCCAGACCTCGGCCCTCGGCCTCGTCCTGCTGGTGCTCGTACCCCTCTTCCTGGGCATCGGAACCTACGTGGTGCCCTTGCAGGTCGGCGCCCGCACGATCGCCTTCCCCCGTGCGGCAGCGGCCGGGCTGTGGACGTGGCTGCTCAGCGCAGGACTCTTCATCGTCGCCGCCTCCATCGACGGCGGGTTCGGCGGCGGTCGACCCGAGGCCGTGAGTCTCGGCCTGTTGTCGGTCCTCGGCCTGATCCTCGCTCTGCTCCTCGGAACGGTGTGTGTCCTCTCCACCGCCATCGGACTGCGGGCACCGGGCATGACGCTGGACCGGGTCCCCATGACCACCTTCGCGCTGCTCGCCGGCGGTGCGGTGTGGGTCCTCACCCTGCCGGTCCTCGCCGCCAATCTCCTGCTCATGTGGGTCGACCTGCGCTACGGCGATGGTTCGCTGAGCGGTTCGCAGGGCCAGTTCGCACAGGTGGCATGGATCCTCCAGCAACCGCAGATCTATGCGTTCGTGGTGCCCGGACTCGGGATCGTGGCCGATGTGGTGGCCACCTTCACCGGTACCCGTCTGGAACGTCGGGGACTCTTCCTCGTCGGTATCGGGGCCTTCGCCGTGCTCGGCATCGGCGCCTGGGCCCAGCCCGTCCTCTTCCCCGACGCCTCCGAGCAGTTGGTGTGGCAGGTCATCTCGGTGGCCCAGGTCCTCCCCGTCCTTTTGCTGCTCGGCGGTCTGGCCACGGCGCTCCGCAAGGGTCGGCCGGCGCTGCGCGGGGCGCTGGGTCTGGCGCTGGTCTCCATGCTGGTGCTGCTGCTGGCCGTGGTAGCCGGTGCGCTCCTCGCCATCACGCCGCTCGACCTTCGTGGTTCGGGCTCCGCCGAGGTCGGCCAGTTCGCCCTCGTCGTCGCCGCCGGACTCACCATGGCGGCGGCCGGCGTCGCCTATTGGTCGCCCAAGATGACCGGGCGCATGCCGTCCGACGCCCCGGCCAAGCTCGGAACGCCTCTGATGCTCGTCGGCGGCGTCCTCGCCGGAGCATCGCTGGTGGTGGCCGGCTTCGAGACGAAGTTCTCGGGAATCGCCGATCTGCTCGATGCGCTCACCTGGATCTCGGTGGTCGGGGCGGGGATCCTCGCCCTCGGACTGGTGCTGGCCCTGCTCGGTCTGCTCAGTGGCACTCGTCACGGAGCCGCTGAGGCCGGTGCCGATGCTTGGGGCACCGGGCAGACTCTCGAATGGAAGTACGCATCCCCTCCCGGGGATCACGTTCTGGGTGACCTCCCGGTCGTCCATTCGCCCGAACCACTGCTCGACGAGGAGGCCTGAGCGATGACGACCCACCTGCTTCCTCCCGCTCCGCCGGTCGAGCGTCCCCGGGTGCTGTTGGTGGCCACCTCCTTCGCAGCCGCGGCCTCATTCATGTTGTTCGTCGCGGCATTGGGCGTCTATCTGCTCGCTCGCACCGAGGTGCTCGCCACCGGCTCGGCCTGGCTCCCGCAAGGCGTGGTGATCCCGCTCCCGCAGCCCAACACGATCTTCATGACGCTGTTGCTGTCGGTGGTGACCATCCAATGGGCGGTGAACGCCATCGCCCACAACGACCGCCAGAACGCGTTCCTGGCGTTCGGGCTCACCTTGGCGATGGGCGCGGCGTCGATCGTGATGACCACCTATCTGTGGACCCTCATGAAGCTCGATGTGGCCGGTGGCGTCCAGGGAGTGCTCACCTACACGATCACCGCCGGTCACATGATCATGCTGATCGTCGCGATGGTCTTCGTCGCCCTCATGGCCTTGCGGGCCCTCGGGGGTCAGTTCGATTCGCGTCAGCACGACGGCGTCACGGCGGCCGCCATCTACTGGCACACCATGGTGTTCGTGTACGCGCTCATCTGGATCATCATCTACGTGACGAAGTAGGGACGATGCTCACGACTCGGATGTTCACCCCCGCCTTCAAGTTCTTCGCCGGCCTCTGCGTCTTCGCCGTCGTCGCCGGCGTGGCCGTCGGCATCACCAGTGGCGAGGGTGCGCTGGTCGATCGTGTGCTCGGCCCGATCTCGCTGGGATGGAAGGGCGGTGTGGGCAATCACTTCGCCTACACGTTCTTCGTCGGGCTCGCAGCAGCGTCCGGGTTCCTCGCCGGGATCCTCATCGCCTTCCGCGATGCCGATCCGGCGGCACAGGCCCAGGTCGTGCACACCGAGTCCGCACCGGTGGTCCCGGCCCCGGTGGGCGTCAATTACCTCCCCGCCCTGACCGCCCTCGCCACCGTGTTCTTCCTCATCGGCCTCGCCACGGGCACGCGTTGGATGACCATCTCGGCGATCGCCGTTGCCGTGTGCATCGCCTTCGTGTGGACGCTGCGCACCTGGGCCGAGCATGCGACGGGCGATGCCGGGGCCAACATCGGCCTCTACCACCGCTTCATCGATCCCCTGCGCGTGCCGGTCATCTCCATCGTGACCGTGGCCATCATCGCCATCGGCCTCTCCCGCGTGCTGCTCACGGTGTCCAAGACGGCGTCGGTGTGGATCTTCGGACTCGTGGCGCTGCTCTTCTTCCTGGTGTGTGTCCTTCTGGCGCTCAAGCCGCAGGTGTCGAAGGTCCTGACCACCGTGCTGGTGATCCTCGCCGCCATCGCCATCATCGCCGCCGGTATCGCCGCTGCCCTGGCCGGTGAGCGCGAGATCGAGCACCACTCGTCCGAGGGCGCAGCGGCCGTTGCGTCATCGGCTCCGTCGATCGGAGTGGGCGCATGACGCTCATCGCCGGCTTCCCCCATCGTCGCGGACCGCAATCCGCCGTCCGAGGAGCGTAGATGCACCGCACTCCCCGTCTCGTCCGCCTGTTCGGCGCTGTCGTGCTCATCGCCGTCGTGGTGCTGTTCACCGCGTTGATCGTCGACAGCTTCTTCAATGACGGAAAGCAACTCACCACCCTCACGCCCAAGGGTCCGTCGGCACAGACGATCCAGAACCTGCTCATCCCGGTGACGTCCATTGCTGCGGTCGTCTTCGTCCTGGTGATGGTGGCCGCGCTCTACATCGCTCGTCGGTTCCGCGAACGCGATGGTGAAGATCCCGAGGAGTTCCCGAACCAGCTCCATGGCAACACTCCGTTGGAGATCGGTTGGACGATCCTCCCGGCGCTGATCCTCGCCGGCATCGGTGTCGGCACCGTGATCGGGATCATCGATCTCAACAAGACCGAGGAAAACGCCATCAAGGTCGAAGTCGCCGGTCAGCAGTGGTGGTGGCAGTACCGCTACGACATCGACGACGACGGCAAGTTCGATGGCCCTCGCGACATCGTCACCTCCACCGAGATGGTCATCCCGGTCGGCCGACCGATCCAACTCACCACCACGTCGAACGATGTGATCCATTCGTTCTGGATCCCCGGGCTGAACGGCAAGCGCGATGCCGTGCCCGGCATGAAGTCCCCGTGGAAGTTGCAGGCCGATGACGTCGGCTGGTTCCGCGGCCAGTGCACCGAGAACTGTGGTCTCTCCCACGCCAACATGCGCATGCTCGTGCGGGCGATCCCCGCAAGTGACTTCAGCACATGGGTCGCCAACCAGCAGACCGACAAGGCGGCCGAGCCCACCGACCCGGTGGCCAAGGAGGGCCGCAAGGTCTGGCAGGCGCTGTGCGCCCAGTGCCATGTGATCAACGGGATCAACGACGTCAAGATGAAGGAGAACGGGCCGCCGCTCGTGGCCGGGGTCGCTCCGAACCTCACGCACCTCATGACCCGAGGCACCTTCGCCGGTTCGATCTTCAACCTTTACGACCCGGTCAATCCCGATGGCACTCCCGGCGATCCGGCCGACGTGGCCGAGGCCGGTGATCCCGGCGCTGCGCTGCTCGGCGGAAAGGTCGACACGTCGCGGGTCAACCGGGTGACGCTGGAAGCGTGGTTGCGCAACGCGCCCGCCCTCAAGCCGATGTACCCGCAGGGCGGGCGCGGCATGCCGGCCCTCGGCCTCACCGAGGAGCAGATCGACCAACTCGTCGCCTTCCTCGAGACACTGAACTGACCGATGATGACCACTGGCTACGCCCTCCCGGGAGCAGGACATGGCACTCACTGAAGAACGCCCACTCGCCCTCGAGGCCGGTGACACGACGCCGGACTATTCGCCGGCCGGTGTGTTCACGCGCCCGACTGCGTCGACGGGCTGGCGGTCGTGGATCACCACCGTCGATCACAAGAAGATCGGCATCATGTACGGCGCAGCGGCCATCTTCTTCCTGGCCATCGGTGGCTTCGAGGCGCTGCTCATCCGAGCCCAGTTGTGGGCACCGCGTGGTTCGTTGCTCTCGGCCAATCTCTACAATCAGGTGTACACGATGCACGGCACGACGATGGTGTTCCTCGTCGTCATGCCGATCGGTGCGGCGTTCGCCAACTACCTGATCCCGCTGCAGATCGGTGCTCGTGACGTCGCCTTCCCGCGCATCAATGCCTTCAGCTTCTGGTGCTTCCTGGGCGGTGGCATCTTCCTGAACTCCAGCTGGCTGCTGGGTGGTGGCGCCGACGGCGGCTGGTTCATGTACGCCCCCAACAGCGGCGTGATCTTCTCGCCCACCCACGGCATCGATTTCTGGAACTTCGGTCTGATCATCACCGGTATCGCCTCGTTGACCGGTGCGGTGAACCTCATCGTCACCGTGCTCAACATGCGGGCGCCGGGAATGACGTTGATGCGAATGCCCATCTTCACGTGGATGGCCCTGGTGTCGATGTTCCTGCTGCTCTTCGCCATCCCGGTGCTCACCTCGGCCCAGGTCCTGCTCATGCTCGACCGTCTATTCGACGCCAACTTCTTCAACGTGGCCAAGGGTGCCAGTCCGTTGTTGTGGGAGCACCTGTTCTGGATCTTCGGTCACCCCGAGGTGTACCTGATGATCCTCCCGGCCTTCGGTCTGGTGTCCGACATCCTCCCTGTCTTCTCCCGCAAGCCGATCTTCGGGTACCCGTTCATCGTGTTCTCGGGCATCGCCATCGGCTTCATGGGCTGGGGCGTGTGGGCCCATCACATGTTCGTCTCCGGTATCGGTCCGATCTCGGTGACGGCCTTCTCACTGGCCACGATGTTCATCGCCGTGCCGACCGGCGTGAAGATCCTCAACTGGCTGGCCACCATGTGGGGCGGCAAGCTGCGGTTCACGGCCCCGATGCTGTTCTCCATCGGCCTGATCACGATGTTCACCATCGGCGGTCTCTCGGGCGTCATGCACTCGGTGGCCCCGATGGACACCCAGCAGACCGACACCTACTTCATCGTGGCCCACTTCCACTACGTGCTCTTCGGCGGTGCCTTCTTCGGATTCGTCGCCGGCATGTACTTCTACTGGCCCAAGGCCTTCGGCTACATGCTGAACGAGAGTCTGGGGAAGACGAACTTCTGGTTGATGCTGCTCGGCTTCAACCTGACCTTCGCGCCCATGCACGTGCTCGGCCTGCAGGGCATGAGTCGACGCATCTACACCTACGACGCGGGCTACGGCTTCGAGTTGTGGAACAAGGTGGCCACCATCGGCGCATTCCTCCTCGCCTCCAGCGTGGCGTTGCTCGTCTTCAACATCTTCTACAGCCGGAGGAAGGCCAAGAGCCTTCCCCCGGTCGGGCCCGATCCGTGGGACGCGCGCACAATCGAGTGGATGGTCCCGTCGCCGACGCCGGCCTACAACTTCGATCCGATCCCCACCATCACCCGGGTCGACGACTTCTGGTACCGCAAGTACGGCGAGACCGCCGATCACAAGCTGGTCCGCATCGCGTCGGACGAAGAGGCGTGCCAGTAGAGACCCACGATCTCGACCGTCTCCGACCGGTGCTCGGGCAACTTGCCTCGCAACGACAGGACGATCAGAGAGACCAGCATGATGATGCC
>JBJTGD010000170.1:0-7252 GCA_046093735.1 Acidimicrobiia bacterium
GGCGACGCGCCGCCTCCCACCCCCCGCCGCCGAGGGGCGCACGCGGCCGCTCACGGGGCGACCGCGTCGACGGCGCCACCGACGTCCGAGACCCACGGTTCATGGCCCCCGACACCGCGCTTCCCCCCGGTCACATGACCATGTGGGAGCACATCGCCGAACTGCGTTCGCGGCTGTTCCGGATGGTGCTGGCGGTGGCGATCGCCTCCGTCATCGGATGGTTCCTCTACCCCTACGTGCTCGAACTGCTCAAGCACCCGTTCAACGAGGTCCAACCGGACCAACCGTTCATCGCCACCGAGCCGCTGCAGGCCTTCGGACTGCGGGTGAAGATGTCGATCTATGTCGGAGTGGCGTTGGCCATGCCGGTGATCGTGTGGCAGATCTGGCGGTTCGTGACCCCGGGACTCCATCCCCACGAGAAGAAGTACGCCATCCCGTTCACCGTCAGTGCTCTGGTGCTGTTCGCCCTCGGTGCTCTCGTCGCCTACTTCATCCTCAACCCGACGCTCCAGTTCCTGACCAGCATCGGCGGTTCGCAGATCGAGCCGTTCTACACGGCCGACAGTTACGTCACGCTCATCGTCTGGATGATGTTGGCCTTCGGCATCGGCTTCGAGTTCCCCGTGCTGCTGGTCGCCCTCCAGTTGATCGGTGTGCTGACGCCCCGGCGCCTGCTGCTCTGGTGGCGGTGGGCGCTGGTGGTGATAGTGGTCATCGCGGCCGTGATCACTCCCAGCGGTGATCCGATCTCGATGCTGGCTCTGGCCATTCCCATGGCGCTCCTCTATGGGGTGTCCATCCTCCTCGGTTGGACGCTCCTGGCGTTCCGTCGACGGCGACGACGGTCCGTCGAGACGGGCGACTAGGTGGCGAGCGAGGACTACACCCTCGACCGATTCCAGGTCGAGGCGATCAGTGCCCTCGACCGAGGCCATTCGGTGTTGGTGTCGGCTCCGACCGGATCGGGCAAGACACGGATCGCCGAGCAAGCCGTGGCGCGGGCGCTCGCCGACCGCCGACGCGTGTTCTACACGACGCCCATCAAGGCCCTGTCGAACCAGAAGTTCCACGATCTGCGAGATCTCCATGGGGACTCCGCCGTCGGACTCCTGACGGGCGACACCTCGATCAACGGCGACGCACCCATCGTGGTCATGACCACCGAGGTACTCCGCAACATGATCTACGCCCGGTCGGAGGGCCTCGCCGACCTCGACTGGGTCGTACTCGACGAGGTGCACTACCTCCAGGACACCGCACGTGGATCGGTATGGGAGGAGGTGATCATCCATCTGCCGGGACACGTTCGTCTGGTGTGTCTCTCGGCCACCGTGTCGAACGTCGACGAACTCGGCGAATGGATCTCCATCGTGCGGGGACCCATCGATGTGGTCACCGAGGAACGGCGTCCCGTCACGCTCGACAACTGGTACCTGGTGAGCGACCGTCAACGGCACGAGTTGCTCCTGCTGCCGACGCTCGTCGACGGGGAGTCATCCTCCGAGGGCCACCGCTTCGATCTGGCGCCCCACGAGCGGGTTCGTGGGGCTCGTCGTCGGTACGCCACTCCCGGGCGGGTCGAGGTGGTCGAGCTGCTCGAGGGACGGTCGATGCTGCCGGCGATCCACTTCATCTTCAGCCGGTCCGGCTGCGACGACGCTGTCGTGGCCTGCCTGAGGGCCGGGCTTCGTTTCACCGCCGAACACGAGCGGGTGCGGATCCGGGAGATCGCCGAGCGGCACGTGGAGGAGCTCTCGGACAGTGACCTGCGCGCCCTCGACTACGGCCCGTGGTTGGAGGCCCTCGAACGCGGCATCGCCAGCCATCACGCCGGACTGGTGCCGCCGTTCAAGGAGGCGGTGGAGGAGTGCTTCGTGACCGGCCTGGTGCGCGTCGTCTTCGCCACCGAGACGCTCGCCCTCGGTGTGAACATGCCGGCGCGCACCGTGGTGATCGACAAGTTGACCAAGTACACCGGTGAGCGCCACGAGCCTCTGACACCTGCGCAATACACCCAGCTCACCGGGCGCGCTGGTCGACGCGGTATCGACGACCATGGCAACGCCGTCGTGCTGTGGTCTCCCTTCGTGCCGTTCGACGATGTGGCGACGCTGGCCGCCAGTCGAAGCTTCCGCCTGACGAGTTCGTTCCGGCCCACCTACAACATGGCCGCCAACCTCGTTCGGCGCTATGACGCCGCCGATGCGCATCGGCTCCTCGGGCTGAGTTTCGCTCAGTTCCAGATCGACGCCCTTCTGGTGCGAGAAGAACGGCGACTGGCGGCGCGTCGGGCCGAACTGGCCGAGGCGACCGAGAAGGCGAGATGTTCACGAGGTGACGCCGGGGAGTACGCCGAACTCGTGGCGTCCTCCCGTCGCCCGGGACGGGCAGGATCCGGCGGTGCCGCCGTCGAGTCGGCGCTTCACTCCCTCCGACCCGGCGATGTCTTCGCTCGTCCGGGTGCCCGACGCCACGGATTGGTGGTGGTGTTGTCGGTGTCGACCCGTCGTGAGGGGACCGTGAAGGTGAAGGTGCTCGACGCCAAGGGCGTGGTCTCGCCGTGCGGAGCACAGGACCTCGACCGACCGCCCGAGGTGCTCGGCCGGCTCGAACTCCCGGTGCCCTACAAACCGACGAACGTCCGGTTCCAGCGCAGCATGGCCACCGGACTCGATCGGTTCGCCGCTGGACACCGATCGAGCCCCGCACGCCACCGCGAGGAGGATCAGCGGAAGGAGGCCGCACGATTGGTCTCTCTCCATCCCGTGCACGACTGCCCGGAGCGCGATGTCCATCTCCGGGCCCTGCGCACCCGACATCGCCTCGAGGTCGAGGTGCAGCGGCTCGAGGACCGGGCGCGGGGGAGGGCTGACTCCCTCGTCGAGCAGTTCGATCGCCTGCTGCAACTGCTGGAGAACTGGGATCATCTCGACGGCTGGGCGCTCACTGCCAAGGGCGAACGTTTGGTGCAGATCCATCACGAGTGCGATCTGGTGATCTGCGAGGCCATCGCCGAGGGTCTGTTCGACGATGTGGATGCGGCCTCGCTCGCCGGGTTGCTGTCGGCCTTCGTCTACGAGTCCCGTCCGTCCGGACCCCGTCTGGAGGAGTGGTATCCCTCGGCGGAGGTGGCTCGACGAGCGGCCGAACTCGACGATCTGGCCCGCACCGTGGCGGCCGACGAGGTGCGCCTCGGACTGCCGCCGACTCGACGACCCGATCCCGCCTTCTTCGCCCTGGCCCACGCCTGGGCGTCGGGTCGCGAACTCGAACGATTGCTGGCCGATGATCTCCCCGGCGGTGACTTCGGGCGCACGGTCCAGCACCTCCTCGATCTTCTGCGCCAGATCGCCGACACCGACGCGCCGTGCGCGGCGACCGCCGGCCGGGCCGCCGATGCCATGCAACGAGGCGTGGTGCTGGCCTCGGGGGCCGCCCGGGAGGCGAGCTGAGTGGGCATCACCAAGGGCGAGGAGTTCGGCGAGCCCCGGCCCCTGCCCGCCGGGGCGCCGGTGGTGTTCGACGACTGGTCGCTCCGGGCCCTCGTCCTCGAGCACCGGGCTCGGGGACAGGCACTGCCCGTCGTGGGTCTGCTGGGCGGGGATCTGTGTCGGACACTCGGCGGTCGAGGTGACCGGACGCGTCTGTCCGGGACCGAGGCTCGCACCTTCGCTGTCGATCTCGGCACGGCGCGCTGCGACGGCCGGTCCACGGTGTTCGTCGCCCATCTGGTCATCGGGCGTCCCTTGGCCGGTGGAACGGCGGTCCTGCAGGCCCAGTGGCTCGACGAGCTCGACCTCGGACCCCGCTCGCACCCCGCTGACGGTCGACTGGACGTGACCAGCGGACACTTGCGGTGGCGGGAGCGTCGCGAGGCCCGGCGGCGAGCGCGCACCGGGGCCCATCTCCCGCACCCGGCGTTGGATCACCGACAGATGTCGGAACTGGTGGTGGAGTCCGAGCGACCCCGTCCGGTCCGGATCGACGGTCAACCCTTCGGTCACCACCGCCGCATCGAGATCGGCATCGAACCCGAGGCCCTGCGCGTGGTCGTGTGACGACACGCAGCGATAGGTTGCGGACGTGAATGGTGGCCCCGCAGCGGTGAAGGACGAGATCTGCGCGGCGGTCGATGCGCGAGCCGAGTTGCTCCGAACGGTGGCCCGGTCGATCCACGACCATCCCGAGGAGAACTTCGACGAGCACCACGCCCACGACGTCCTGACCGCCGCCATCGAGTCGGCCGGCCTCGACGTCACCCGGTCGGCCTTCGGGCTCCCGACGGCATTCGCGGCGAAGGCCGGATCGACCGGTCCGGTGATCGCCGTCCTGTGCGAGTACGACGCGCTGCCCGGACTCGGACACGCCTGCGGTCACAACCTGATCGCCGCGGCCGGTCTCGGCGCGGGTCTTGCCGCGGCGACGCTGGCCGAACGACTGCGGGGCACGGTGGTCCTGCTGGGCACGCCGGGCGAGGAGGGCGGCGGCGGGAAGGTGCTGATGATCGAACGCGGCGCGTTCGAAGGAGTCGACGCCGCCATGATGATCCATCCCGCCGACGTCGATCTGCGCTGGATGACCACGATCGCCTATCAACGCCTGACCGTGGAGTTCCACGGTGAAGCGTCCCATGCCGCCGCTGCGCCGTGGAACGGTCGCAACGCCCTCGATGCCGCCGTCCTCGGCTACATGAATGTGGCAGCACTGCGCCAGCACATCCGACCCGACGAACGGGTGCACGGCATCTTCACCGACGGTGGCGAGAAGCCCAACATCGTTCCCGCACGCGCCGCCATGGACTGGTACGTGCGGGCTCCGGACCGCACCAGACTCGAGGCGCTCAAGCCACGGGTGCTCGCCGCGCTGCGGGCCGGGGCCGAGGCTACCGGCTGCGAGGTGGAGCACCGTTGGCACGAACCGGCCTACGCCGAACTTCGCCGCAACCGTCCCCTCGAGGATCTCTTCGCCACCAACGCCGAGTCGCTCGGACGCCTTCTGGCCGAGCCGGGCACGGGGGGCGAGGTCGTTGGTTCGACCGACATGGGCAACGTGAGCCACGTGGTGCCCTCGATCCATCCCATGCTGGCCGTCGCCCCGCCCGGGGTGGGGATCCACACCGCTGGATTCGCCGCCCATGCCGCGTCGGACGCCGGCGACGAGGGCGTACTCCTCGGCGCCAAGGCGATGGCCATGACGATCGTTGACCTATGGACCAGACCCGAAGCACTCGAGGGGTGCCGGGCGGCATTCGCCCGGGTGGTGTGACCACCGCCATCCGCGGCGCCCTCAGGGTCATCTCCTAGATTCCCGGCCCGTGAGCGTGTACGTCTCCGAGGAGTTCGATCCCACCGAGGCAGACATACTGCGCCGCTACTTCACCAACCTCTACGGACCGGTGTTCGCCCTGGTCAACCTGCCGGAGGTGGTCAAGGGAGCGCTGTTCGCCCGCTACTCGAGGTCGTCGAAGAGTCTTCGACGTCTCTTCCTCGACGAGTTCGTGGGGGAACTGGACATCTCCGGAGACGCGTCGATCGATGCCACCATCGGGCTCCGGCGCGCCGAGGAGCTCTACGACCGCGTATTCTTCGAGTACGGCGACGACTCGGTGGCCCAGTTGGGCGGCGTGCACCTGGCCTGCGAGCAGGCGTCGAACCTCCTGACGAAGATTCTCGAGTGGGGTCGACTGATGTCCTACCTAGAACAGTCGACGCGTTACATCGCCTATGACGCCCGCATCGGGGGCCGGTACCGGTTCCATCGTCCCCCCGGCGTGCTCCAGTCAACGCTCGGCACCCGATACGTCGGTGACATGGATCGTCTGTTCGACACCTATGCCGACCTACTGCCCCGGGTGGTGGACGATCTGCGTGTCCGGATCCCGAAGGATCCCGCCGACAGCGACTTCGTCTACCGGCAGGCCATCCGGGCCAAGGCCTTCGATGCCCTGCGCGGACTGCTCCCGGCGGCGTCGTTGTCGAACGTGGGCATCTACGGCACGGGTCAGGCCTACGAGATGCTGCTGCTGCGCATGCGCGCCAACCCGTTGCCGGAGGCGCGTGCCTACGCCGACCTGATGCTCACCGAATTGCGCAAGGTCATTCCTTCGTTCCTCAAGCGGGTCGATCTCGATGATCGGGGCGTGGCGTGGTCCAATCACCTGCGTTCGACCCGGGACGCGATGGAGGAGATGGCGGAGCGATTCTTCGGCGCAGTGGAGGTCATCGAGGATGCTCCCGTGGTGACCTTGGTCGACCACGATCCCGACGCCGAGGTCAAGCTGGTGGCCGCTGCGCTCTACCCGTTCGTCTCCCTGCCCGAGCAACAGGTGGAGCGCCGGGTCCGGGCCATGAACACCGAGGAGCGTCTCTCCGTCCTGCGTGCCTACGAGGGAACTCGTGACAATCGTCGACACACGCCCGGACGTGCCCTCGAACGCCCGACCTATCGCTTCGACGTGCTGGCCGATTACGGCGCCTTCCGCGATCTGCAACGCCACCGGATGCTGACCATCGACTGGCAGAAGCTCACGCCCTATCACGGCTACACCCGGCCGGGCGCGGTGGACGACGCCGGGGTGGGAGCCGAGTTCGACGATTCCATGGCGCGGTCCGCAGCGCTCTTCGAGGCCCTCGACGAGCGGTTCCCGGCCGACTCGTCCTATGCGGTGGCGCTGGCCTACCGGGTGCGCTTCTCCATGCAGATGAACGCCCGGGAGGCCATGCACCTCATCGAGTTGCGCACGACCCCTCAAGGACATCCTGCGTACCGGATCGTGGGACAGGAGATGCACCGGCTCATCGCCGAGGAGGCCGGCCACCGGGCCATCGCCGAGATGATGCGCTTCGTCGACCACAGTGCCGAGCCCGAACTCGAGCGGCTCCAGGCCGAGCGGCGGGCCGAATCTCGACGTGGTGCCCGATGACCCCACCCGGGGTGCTTGCGGTCGGCGGTTCGGCTGTGCCTAGCATCCGCCCCGAACGCTGCGGGCGGGCAGCACGGAACGAAGGAACACATGGCTGACGATCCCATCGATGAGGAGTTCGACGAGGAGGTCCTCGTGCTCGAGGACGAGGACCTCGAGGACGGCATCGAGGACGGCATCGAGGACGCACTCGACGGCGAGCTCGAGGTCGATCTCGACGACGATCTGGCCGATGGTGCCGAGGCCGTCGACGAGGAGGACGAGGAGGCCCAGCTCGATGCCGCCCTCGCCGCCCGACCCAAGCGTGAGGACGAGGAGGACGAAGAG
>JBJTGD010000171.1:0-5888 GCA_046093735.1 Acidimicrobiia bacterium
GCATCTCGGCCAACGTCCCGCGTCGGATCTCCTCGTGCAGTTTGGTGAGTTCACGAGCGAGCACGACGGGGCGATCGGCGCCGCAGACGTCGGCCAGATCGGCCAAGGTCCGCTCGAGGCGATGTGGCGCCTCGAACAGCACCACCGTGCGCATCTCCGCGGCCACCTCCGCCAGTCGCGTGGTCCGCGCCGAACCCTTCCGGGGCAGGAATCCCTCGAACACGAACCGCGACGTCGTGAGACCACTCACCACCAACGCCGTGATCACCGACGACGGTCCGGGGAGCACCTCGACGGTGAGCGCGGCGGCGACGGCGGCTGCCACCAACCGCTCCCCCGGGTCCGACACCGCCGGCATCCCGGCATCGCTGACCACGGCCACCGTCTGACCCGACCGGACCCGGGCCAGGAGATCCGCGATGCGCTCGGCCTCGGTGTGCTCGTTGAACACCACCAGCGGCGGAGCCGGGAGGCCGAGATGAGCCAGCAGGCGGCCGGTGCGGCGCGTGTCCTCGCAGGCGATGACGTCGGCCGCACCCAGCGCCTCGGCGGCCCGGGATGTGAGATCGCCGAGATTCCCGATGGGTGTGCCCACCAGCACCAGTCGACCGGCGCTCATCGCACCGCCACCGCGCTGCCCGGTCGCAGGCCCCACCGGGCGAACGAGCCGGCCTCGGCCTCCACCACCGCCCGGGCCCGCCACACCGGCGCGCCGATGCGGTTCGGTGACATGTGGGTGATCCGCAGCACAGTGCCGTCGGCCGCGAGATGGGCGACATCGATGGCGAACCGCATCGACATCGTGTGCACCGAACGAGCTGGCGACAACAGCAGTGCGCCGTCGATGCCGTCACGCCCCAACAGTCCCCGGCGACGGGCGGCCCGACTACGAGCCACCTCGACCGACGTCACCGCCCGACCATCGCAGACGAGCATCGTGTCGGCCCCCACGACGACGATGGTACGGGGCGCGCCCCCGGCCGTCGGTGGGGCGAGCGACCTCAGACGTTGAACCGGAACTCCATGACGTCACCGTCGACGGGCTGGTACTCCTTGCCCTCGACGCGCAGGATCCCGGCGTCGCGGGCCTTGGACCACGACCCGACCTCGAGCAGGTCGTCCCAGTGGATGACCTCGGCCCGGATGAACCCGCGCTCGAAGTCCGAGTGGCTGACGCCGGCGCACTGCGGGGCCTTCGAGCCGGCCCGGAAGGTCCAGGCCCGGGTCTCCTTCTCACCGGTCGTGAAGTACGTCCGCAGACCGAGCATGCGATAGGCGGTGTTGAGGAACCGGGGCAGGGCCCCCTCCCCGAGTCCGAGGCCCTCGAGCATCTCCACCCGCTCGTCGGGATCGAGCAGTGCGGCCTCGGCCTCGAGTTGCACGCACATCCCGATCACCTCGCCATGTCCGCCGAACTCGGCGACGACGGGAGCGACGCGCTCGTCGATCCGGTCGAGTTCGTCCTCGGCCATGTTGACGATGGCCAGCACCGGCTTGTTGGTGAGCAGGAAGTAGGCCTTGAGCAGGGCTCGGGACTCGTCGTCGAGATCGCTGCGGTAGATCGGAGTCCCCTCGGCCAGCACGACCTGGGCCCGCTCCAGCGCAACAACCTCGTCGGCGATCGAACGATCACCCTTGGCCGCCTTGCGGCGCTTCTCCACCTGACTCTCGATCGTCTCGAGGTCGGCCAGGGCCAGTTCGATCTCGACGATCCGCAGATGATCGAGTGGATCCGACGGACCCGGCACGTCATCGTCGACGAAGGCCCGCAGCACGAACACGATCGCATCGGACTCGCGGATGTTGGCCAGGAACTTGTTGCCCAGCCCCTCACCGGTGCTGGCGCCCTCCACCAGACCGCCGATGTCGACGAACTGCACACTGGCCGGGATCACCGACTTCGAGGCGCTCATCGCCGCCAGTCGTTCGAGGCGATCGTCGGGGACCTTGGCCACCCCGACATTGGGATCCTTGGTGGCGAAGGCGTAGGGAGCGGCCAGCGCACCACCTCCGGCGAGGGCGTTGTACAGCGATGACTTCCCCGCATTGGGCAGGCCGACGAAACCGAACTTCTCCATGGGGGCCGCAGGCTAGCGGTGGCTCGCGCCCCCGCCGTAGACTCCCGCCCCTATGTCGAAGCGAACCTCGAAGCGCCGCACCAACGCCCGCCGCAAGCCGGCCAACCACGGCACCAAGCCCAACGCCGGTCGCTGACCGCACCGGACGCGCCGTGTCCAGCCGTCCATCCAAGGACCTCATCACCGTCCCCAATCCGCAGCCGGGCCGGGACTACGAGATCGTGTGCGAGACCGACGAGTTCACCTGCCTGTGTCCGGTGACCGGTCAGCCCGACTTCGCCACGGTGCGCGTCACCTATGTGCCCGACCGTCTGCTGGTCGAGTTGAAGAGCTTCAAGATGTACCTGTGGTCGTTCCGTGACGAAGGTGCGTTCCACGAGGCGGTCACCAACTCGGTGCTGGATGATCTCGTGACCGCGTTGTCGCCGCGTCACATGACCGTTGAGACCATCTGGAAGGTGCGCGGCGGCATCCTCACCACCGTCACCGCCACTCATCCCTGAAGGCCGCGGGACTCACAGGGCCCACAGGGCTCACAGGGCTCACAGCGAACCGGGCATCTCCGGGGGGATCTCACTGCGTTCCACCAACGACGCCGGCGGCGCCTGCGATGGGGGCGGGGTGACGTTTCCGGCCGAGATGTTCACCAGACGACCGATGCGATCCATGATCGCCCACGACAGACGGTCGCCACCCACGGTGGACACGTGCAGGTTGTCCTTCTGCCGCAGACTGCGCACCACTCCGTCGGCGTTGGGACGGTTGGCGGCGAAGGCCAGGTCGTCATCGGAGAAGAACGGCCAGGAATCGAAGTACTGGATCCACGGTCTCGTCTGCGCCTCGGTCCAGTAGATGTAGTTGAGTCGATCCATCCCGGGCGTCTTCGACCCCGGCCCCATGGGCAACGCGCCCACCCACATCGTCAGTCGATCGTTGGTCGGTGACTTGAGCAGGTCCATCGTCGATGCCACCCGACGCCTGTACTCGGTCAGCCACTCCTCGGAACCCCGGGGCAGGACACGGCCCCCGGGGACGGTCATGTTCTGGCTGTCGTTGGCCCCGAACATGAGCACCAGCACCTGCGGGTTGGTGGGCAACACGTCCCTCACCAGATGTTCGGGCCAGTTGAAGTAATCGGGCCGGACCAGACCGGTGCCGATGCGGAAGTCGAGCGTCGGCGTGAACACCCCCGTACCCCGAGCGATGCGCTGCATCGAGGTGCCGAACGTCTGCACCACCGAGTCACCCCCGATGTAGAACCGCAGCGGACTCGCCGGTGTGGCCGCTGGCAGTTCGGGCACCTTCCGAGCAGCCTCGGCAGCGGCATCGGCGGCCTCCTGAGCGGCCAGTTCCTCCTGTCGACGCAGCAGCTCGTCGACGTCGATGTCCGACAAGGTGTTCTTGCCCAGCGCGCTGTCCACCGAACCACGCAACGCAGTGAGCCCGAAGGTGTCCGAGACGGCAGCGACCGTGCGGGCGATGTCGTTGCGGATGCCGTCACCCTTGGCGTTGCTCTTGCGCAGGGTGGCATCGGCGTTGAGGAACATGGCCACCAGCAGGGCGCCGACCATGACCACGAGGATCAGCCCCGCGGGCATCGTTCCCGGCTCCCGGGGCCGGAGGGGACGCAGCATCCGCCGCCAGAAACCGTTGCGGTTCGACCCGGCCATCGGGCCGAGAGTACCGGGCGCACCAGCGCCCTCTCCGTCACCCGCCTAGAACTGGAAGTAGATGAAGGGCGCGACGCCCTCCGGTCCGAGGGCGTCGATGAGCACGAGACCCGCAGCCAGCGCGGCGATCTGCAGGATCGGGGCGAGAGTGGCGAACCGGACCTCGAACCGGGCCGGGATGCGCGGCGGCACGAACTGTGAGGCGATGCTGGCCAACACCGTCACGATCAGCAGCACGGTCACACCGTCAGGACTGCCGGCGCCGGAGAAGAGACGCCCGAGCATGGCGAATGCGTTGTCGATGGAGGTGGCCCGGAAGAAGACCCACGCCAGGCAGACCACGTTGAACGTCAGGAACCACTGCATGACCTTGACCACTGGTGGCGGGAGGCCGAGTTCATGACCCTGCCAACGCTCCTTCACCACCCGTTCACCCACCAGATAGGCGCCGTGGATCGAACCCCACACCACGAACGTCCAGTCGGCTCCGTGCCACAGCCCACCGATGAGCATCACCAGGAACAGGTTGCGATAGGTGAAGGCCTTGCTGCCGCGATTGCCGCCGAGCGGGATGTACAGGTAGTCGCGCAACCAGCGCGACAGGGTCATGTGCCAGCGACGCCAGAAGTCCTGGAGGCTCAGGGCGATGTAGGGCGAATCGAAGTTCTGCGGGAAGCGCACACCCAGCAGCAGGGCGATGCCGATGGCGATGTCTGTGTAGCCGGAGAAGTCGGCGTAGATCTGTATGGCATAGGCGTAGATGGCCCACAGCACCGCCCATCGGTCGTAGGCCTGCGGGAGGGCGAAGACCGGATCCACGATCTGGATGGCCAGGAAACTCGAGATCACGACCTTCTTGAACATGCCCCGGAAGATGAGCATGAACGCCTCGGCCGACCGCACGTAGCGAGGGTTCGGGATCTCGTCGAGTTGCGGTGCGAACTCGCTGGCCCGCACGATCGGCCCGGCCACCAGATGGGCGAAGAACGACAGGTACACGGCGAAGTCGAGGAGGGACAGTGGTCTGCGCCACTGGCCGCGACCGATGTCGATGACGTAACTGATCGCCTGGAAGGTGAAGAACGAGATCCCGATGGGCAGGACCACGTTGAGGATGGGGCCGTCGACGGCGATGCCCACCGTGCGCAACTTGTCGGTGATGGTGGAGATGAAGAAGTCGGCGTACTTGAAGTAGCCGAGGATGCCGAGATTGGCCACCACCGCCGCTCGCACCAGCCACCGACTGGCCGTCGTCTTCTCACCCTCGGGAGTGAGGACCCGGAACGTGAGCAGACCGAACGCCCAGTTCATGCCGATGCTGACGAACAGCACCGACAGGTAGTTCCAACTCCACCATCCGTAGAAGACGCAGCTGGCGGCGAGGATGAACAACTTCCACGGCTGTCGATACGGACGCAGCAGCCACGAGAGGGTGAACACCACCACGAAGAAGACCGCGAAGTCGACGGTGGGGAACAACATCGATCCCGAACCTAGTCGGGCAGTATCGTCCGACCGTGCTCGACCACGTGTTCACCGATGCCATCGGCGCCCTGCGCGACACCCTCGAAGCGGCGATGCTGGAGCGTCAGGCCTTCGAGGAACGCTTCAACGTCGACATGCTGCTCGGCGACATGACATGGGAGACGAGCTACGGACTTCCGGGCGAGGGCGTGCCGCCACGGGTGCAGGCCGACCTCACCCTGCGCTGGCCGACATGGGCCCAGACCGCCTATCGATCGTGGTACATCGGCGACACGTTCGACGAGGCGCCTCGGATCGACATCGAACTCGTGCTGCGGGTGCAACGACTGGCATCGGCCCCCGATCCGTCGGCCCTGTTGGCCGTGCTGCCGACGACCAGTCCGGCGATCGGACGCGATCGGCTGGAGCGCTCGGGTCCGACCATCGAGACCGTGTTCGACGTCGGTCCCGACGATCCCGAGTACGCCATCGAGATCACCTACGAAGGTTCCTACGAGCTCGACGAGGAGATCCTCGCCGACGGCACCCGCCTCGACGGTCACCTTGGCGTCATGGGCGGCTGGATCTCGTCGATCCTGGTCAAGGTCGGGGACGTGCGCTGGGACTTCCTGTCCACCCCCGACGAGACCGACTGAGGATCAGAACTCCTCGGGGT
>JBJTGD010000172.1:0-2306 GCA_046093735.1 Acidimicrobiia bacterium
CCACGCGCTCGACGACCGGTGCCCGGATGAACACGGCATGCACCGTTTCGTCGCCCACTCCGCCGACAGCCAACTCGGTCTCGAACGAGTCGATCTGGCGACCGAACGCATTGCGGCGTACGGCGATGTCGATGGCCCCGAACGCCACTTGATCGGCCCGACCGTCGAGGATCTCGGCGGCCAGCACGATCATCCCGGCACAGGTCCCGAACGCAGGGAACCCGTTCGCCAGACGATCGGCCAGCGGCTCGACCAAACCGTTGAGCACGAGCAACTTCGACATGGTGCTCGACTCGCCGCCCGGGATCACCAGGGCGTCGACCGAGGCCAGTTGCTCAGCGGTACGGACCTCGACGGTGCGCACCCCGAGACGCTCCAACGCATGGCGATGGAGATCGACCGCACCCTGCAGCGCGAGCAGACCGAGCCGCGGGCCGTTCACCTGGGGGCTCCGACGCTCGGGATGTCACGCTCACCAACCGCGTTCGGCCAGCTTCACGTCGAGTGACCCAATCTCCAGACCGGGCATGGCGTCACCGAGACCCCGACTCACCTTCACCAAGATGTCTGGGTCCATGTAGTTGGCGGTGGCCTCCACGATGGCCTTGGCCATGTGCGAAGGATCGGACGACTTGAAGATGCCCGAACCCACGAAGACGGCCTGCGCGCCGAGTTGCATCACCAGCGACGCGTCGGCCGGGGTGGCGATGCCGCCGGCACAGAACATCGGGACAGGAAGGGTGCCCGTCTCGGCCACCTCCTGCACCAGCGGCAGGGGCGCCTGCAGACGCTTGGCCCAGTCGAACAACTCGGCCGAGTCAGCGGTGGTGATCTTGCGGATGTCGCCGATGATCGACCGCAGGTGCCGCACCGCTTCCACGACATTGCCGGTACCCGCTTCACCCTTCGAACGGATCATGGCCGCGCCCTCGGAGATGCGACGCAGGGCCTCACCCAGATTGGTGGCCCCGCACACGAACGGGACGTCGAATGCCCACTTGTCGATGTGGTGCGCTTCGTCGGCCGGCGTGAGGACCTCGGACTCGTCGATGTAGTCCACCCGCAGCGCCTGGAGGATCTGGGCCTCGGCCAGATGACCGATACGGGCCTTGGCCATCACCGGGATCGCCACGGTCTGCTGGATGCCCTCGATCATCTCGGGATCGGACATGCGAGCTACTCCGCCGTCACGACGGATGTCCGAGGGCACGCGCTCGAGGGCCATGACGGCCACGGCCCCGGCGTCCTCGGCGATGCGGGCCTGCTCGGGATCGACGACATCCATGATGACGCCACCCTTGAGCATGTCGGCCAGACCCCTCTTGACGAGATCGGTGCCGGTGGTGCGGGGAACGGGGCGAACGGACATGACCGGAGTCTACGGGTGGGGGTCGCTCACCGACGAAGTCGGAAGGGATTCGCAGCCCGGGTCAACGCTTGTGGACAAGCAACGCGTCGGCGGCAGCTTGGTCGAGCAGCGTCAACGGCGATCCCGAGCGGGGGTACTGGACCCACGTGCGACCCGGGGTGAGGCGGATCTCGCGTCCGGTGGAGTCGGCGAGGACCGCCGGTCGGGCGGCATCCGGTCGGGTCCACGTGCCCGACACGACCGTGCCCTCCGAGAACACCAGCAGGGGCCCGGAGCCCACGGTGATGGCCATCGGCGACCGAGGATCGGCCGGGCTGGTGCGGTAGTCGATGAACATGACGACCACATTGGCCGGGGCAACCTGCCGACCGGCCTCGTCCACCGTGGCGCTCTCCGGACGGGGATGGAGTTGATCGACCTGGAAGCGACGCCACCCCCGCAGGCCCTCGTCCCAGGCCCAGTCCGACGTGGTGCCCTCGATGCGCAACGAGAATCCGGCGATCGGTGCCGGTGAGCCCGGGGCGGTCGTCGTGGTGACCCCCGGCAGCGTCGACGCCGTGGACGACGTCGTGGTCGTCGCCTCCGGCCCCTGCACGGGACGGAACGCGAACAACGGTGCCGGATCCCCCTGCCCGGCCGGGGCCTTCTCCCGGAGCAACTGCGGCAGCCGCACGTAGAGATTGTGCGGTGCCGACCGCGCATCCGAACGGACATAGGAGGCCGACGCGATGTTGTAGGACGCGTCGGTGAGGATGCCCTCCCGATCGGCAGCGAAGATCTCGGCCATCACACCGGCGTTCCCGCCCGACCACGCGAAGAGCGGCCGAGACAACTGATGCACGATCTGCGGATCACTCGACCGCGCCGAGCGCACGGGACCGACCGGATCGACGAGATCGGAATGGAACACGAGCACGAATCGAGTGATGCCCTCCAC
>JBJTGD010000173.1:0-2428 GCA_046093735.1 Acidimicrobiia bacterium
ATCCGACCATGCCGACGATCGACGGGCTCGTCTCGCCGTTCGACGCCACCGTTCCGCCACCGCTCGACTGTCCCCGAGTGGGCCTCGATGCCGAGGGTCACCCCACGATGGCGTTCTTCCGGCGTACCGACTGGCGCGACGCCACCCCGGTCGACGACGCGTTCCTGCACCGACGGTCGTGGTTCCGCTTCAGCGACGAACCCGGCTCACCCGTGCGCGGCCTCGGGCCGGACGACGCGTGGGACGTCGCCCTGCTGCCCATCCCGGCCGACGCGTTGGGCATGGCGGCCACACCCTCGGCCACCGAGGTGGTCGGTCCGGTCACCTCGCCCACGCTCGAGTTGTCGTTGCAGTTCGTGAGCCCGGCCCGCGGCACATGGATCGGGATCGAGTCGCACTGTCACCGCAGTCACGGCGGTGTGATCTCGGGCGTGGCCTCGTTGTGGAACGCCGACGGTTCGCTGATCGCCACCGCCGCCCAGACGGCGCTGTTGCGACGACTCAGCCGGTGAATGGGAGAATCCGCTCCGTGAACGAGCACCACCCCACCGCCGACTGGTCCCCGGCCCTGCCCGGCCTGCGTCGAGTCCGCCTCGACCTCGTGGTGGTCGTCCAGGCCGTGGTCACCACGCTCATGGTGGGCATGATCTGGACGGTCCACCTCGTGCACTACGAGCTGTTCCCGCTCGTCGGAGCCGGGGCATGGGACGCCTACGAGTCGGCCCATGTCGACCGCATCGGCAAGGTCCTGTTCGGGCCCTGGCTCATCGAGGGACTGTGCGTGCTCGTGCTGCTGCTGGCCCGACCCCGCAATCTGCGGATCCTGGCCTTCGTGGGCGCCTTCCTGATGCTGTTCATCCTCATCGACACCGCCGCCTTCTCCGCTCCGGCCCACGGCGTGCTCCTCGAGAGCTGGGACCGTGACACGTACGACGAGTTGATGGTGGTCAACCTCATCCGGGCCTCGCTGTGGACGGCCAAGGGTGTCGTCGCCGTCTGGATGCTGTGGCTGGTCGTGAACGATCGGCGTCGTACTGTCGGCTGAACCACCCCCATCACGCAATGACCAACGGGAAGTGCGTTACGTCCCGCCTGGGCACGGTCGACCGACTCCACCCTCGTGGCGAGTGCACGGTGAACACTGCGTCGCCATCGAGCTCCATGCGGTAGCCATCCGTGTGGAACTCCCGGTGATGGGTTCCGCACAGCAGCACCATCCGGTCCACATCGGTGCGACCACCCTCGATCCAATGATCGACATGATGCACGTCGCAGAACCGAGGTTTCGTCCGACAACCCGGTGCCCGACAATGTCGGTCGCGAGTGATCACCGCTCTTCGTTGCCAATGCCGGGCGGTGCGGACCTCCCGACCCAGGTCGAGCACCCTCGATCCCGACATCATCACCCGCTGCACCACGGAGTCACAGGTGAGCGCCGAGATCGCCGCCGCATCGAGCAACTGGCCTTCGGCCGTCACACCGTCACCATGATGCGCGAGGGCCTCGGTGAACCAGGCCGTCTCGGCCCCGCTCCACCCTCGCTCGATCGAGCGTCGCTGCACATCGGCGACCGAGTGCACACCTGCGCCCCGCAACGCCGCCGCCCGGAGCTCAGTGACATCGATGACCAGCGACACGTGGGGTACGAACCGACCCGACTCTGCACCACCCTCACGATGATCCAGCGCGAACTTGGCCATGGCCACCAGCGCGTCGGCGTTGCGGGCCGCCATCGACCGTCGCTCGCCGACCATCTCACCACGCTCGTCCACCTGATCAGGTACGTCGAACACCCGCAATGCGGCGTCGACGATGGCACCGTCGGCGGGTGACAGCTCCCCCGAGATGGCCACGCGCCCATCGAAGTAGGACGAGACGAACACGCCGGAAGGTCGCTCGGAGTAGTTCTCGGCGCCATCCTCGGACTCGGCGCACCGGACCCACTGTCGCAGTGCCGCTTCGGTGCCGGCCACATCGAGCGAGGCGATCACGTCGATCACCCCTGCGACCTGCTGTGCAAACCGCGACACGAAACGCGACGGCACCACCGCCACGACCGCGTCGACCTGCGCCTCCGTCAGTCGACCGTCGCACCAGGCCTGCGCCACCTCGGGCCAGGTCTCGAGCCGCTCGGAGCGCTTGGCCGACGCCGCCGCGCCCTTGCGACCGAGACCGCATTCGTCGACCAACCACCCGCGCAACGAGCCCGCCCCCTCGTCACGCCACAACTCGTGCACGTCGAACCGCACCTGGGCCTCGCACACGAGCGCCTCCAGCCGATCGATCACCTTCCGCACGCGCACCATCGCCGCACCGTCGGCCGACAGACCGCCGACGACGATCCGCCCCACGACCTCCTCCAACTCGTCGACGAATGCTTCGAACATGTGTTCGACACTACGGACTGCTCGACTCCTCTCCTATGGGC
>JBJTGD010000174.1:0-5606 GCA_046093735.1 Acidimicrobiia bacterium
GGTACCGACGTGAAGCGCAGGTCGAGCACCGCGGCGAGTTCGCCGTGCGCGGCTCGATCGTCGATGTCTACGCCAGCACCGCTGACGGTCCGGTGCGCATCGACCTGTGGGGTGACGAGGTCGATCGTCTCACCGAGTTCGCCGTCACCGATCAGCGCTCCACGGTGGCGATCGACGTCACCGAGATCTTCCCCTGTCGCGAACTTCTCATCACCGACGAGGTGCGCGCCCGCGCTGCGGCGCTCGTGGGTTCGCAACCGTGGGGACGCGAGCAGTGGGAACGACTGGCCGAGGGTCAGACCTTCGACGGCATGGAGAGTTGGCTGCCGTGGCTGGTCGACGACGACGATCCGGCGTTGCTCCCCGATCTGCTCGACGCCGAGGCCCAGATCGTGCTCATCGATCCGGCCCGACTGCGGTCGCGCGCCGCCGACATCGCCGCCGAGGAGGCCGACCTCGAATCGGCTCCGGCCCGCACCTGGGGCGCCGACGACACCGGTCTCCCTGCGCTCCATCTCCCCTTCGATCGGCTCCTCACCGAGACACCTGCGCCCATGTGGACACTCCTCGATGTGCCCGACTCCCCGGCCACGCCGGTGGTGGGCGCCGCCGGTTGGGATCCGGTGGTCGGCGACGGCGCCGCGCTGGTGACGCAGCTGTCGACCGCGCTGTCCACCGGGGCGAGCGTGGTGGTGGCCGCCGACGGCGCCGGGTCGGCCGATCGGGTGGGCGCGTTGTTGGCCGAGCGCGGCGTGCAACTCGCCGTCTCGTCGGTCGATGACCGTTCGCTGGCCGCGCCCGGCGGCCGCATCGTGGTGGCGCCCCTGGAACGTGGCGTCCGCTTCCCCGCCTGCGGGCTGGCGCTGCTGGCCGAATCCGATGTCACCGGTCGGCGGCGCGCCCATCGGCGAGCCCGCCCTCGGCGCGCCGCGGCCCAAGGACACTTCGACGATCTCGCTCCCGGTGATTACGTCGTCCACCACCAGCACGGCATCGCCCGGTTCGGCGGAATGGTCACGCGTTCGATCGGTGGCGTGACCCGCGACTACCTGCTGCTCGAGTACCGGGGCGACGATCGTCTCTACGTGCCGACCGATCAGGTCGATGCGGTTCGTCCCTACAGCGGCGGGGATTCGCCGTCGGTCAGTCGGTTGGGTGGCGGCGAGTGGAACCGCTCCAAGGCCAAGGTGCGCGAGGCCGTCACGGGGATCGCCCAGGAACTCGTCGTGCTCTATCAGAAGCGGGTGAACGCCCCGGGTCACGCCTTCGCCACCGACACGCCGTGGCAGCAGCAACTGGAGGACTCGTTCCCCTTCGAGCCCACACCGGATCAGCGCACGGCCATCGACGACGTGAAGTCCGATATGGAGTCCGACGCGCCAATGGACCGACTCGTGTGCGGGGACGTCGGGTTCGGCAAGACCGAGGTCGCCGTGCGCGCCGTGTTCAAGGCGGTGCAGGACGGAAAGCAGGCCGCAGTGCTGGTCCCCACCACGCTGCTGGCCCAACAGCACTTCCAGACCTTCGGTGAGCGGTTCGCCGGTTTCCCGATCCGGGTGGAGATGCTCAGTCGCTTCCTCACCAACGCGCAGGCCCGTGCCGTCGTTGCCGGACTGGCCTCCGGCGAGGTCGACGTCGTGATCGGCACCCATCGCCTGCTCAGTGACGACCTGAAGTTCCGCGATCTCGGACTGTTGGTGATCGACGAGGAGCAGCGGTTCGGGGTGAACCACAAGGAATCGATCAAGGCGATGAAGACCGGTGTCGATGTGCTCACCCTCACGGCCACGCCCATTCCGAGAACGTTGGAGATGAGTCTCACCGGTATCCGCGACCTCACCATCCTCAACACGCCGCCCAGCGAGCGCCAACCCATCCTCACCTATGTCGGACCCTACGACGACCGCGCTGTGGCCGAGGCGATCCGGCGCGAGATGTTGCGTGACGGCCAGGTCTTCTTCGTGCACAACCGCGTGCAGGACATCGAGCGTGTGGCTGCCGGCCTGACCGAGTTGGTGCCCGAGGCGCGCATCGCCATCGCCCACGGACAGATGGACGAAGGGTCGCTGGAGAAGGTGGTGCTCGACTTCGTCGACGGTGAGTTCGATGTCCTGGTGTGCACCACCATCATCGAGTCGGGCATCGACATGCCGGCGGTGAACACTCTCGTCGTCGATCGGGCCGACATGCTCGGACTCGGACAACTCCACCAGCTGCGCGGGCGGGTCGGTCGATCGGGGAGCCGCGCCTACGCCTATCTCTTCCATCCTCCCGATCGCGTGCTCACCGAGCAGGCCCACGAACGACTGCGCACGATCGGCGAGGCCACCGAACTGGGATCGGGATTCCGCATCGCCATGCGCGATCTCGAGATCCGTGGCGCCGGCAACCTGCTGGGTACCGGTCAGAGCGGGCACATCGCCAGCGTGGGCTACGACCTCTACTGCCAGATGGTGACCGAGGCGGTGGCCGAGCTGAAGGGCGAGACGCCGGAGGTTCCCGTCGAGGTGTCGCTCGAGGTGCCCGTCGATGCCCACCTGCCCGCCGACTACGTGACCCGCGAGGACCTCCGGCTCGACGCCTATCGACGGCTGGCCTCGGTCGCCTCGGTCGCCGATGTCGACGACATCCGGGCCGAGTGGATCGACCGGTACGGCCCCGTGCCCGCACCCGCCGAGGCCCTCCTCGACGTCGCCCGTTTGCGGGCCGAGTGCGTGCGGATCGGCATCGGCGAGATCGTCGTCACCAAGGGCCCCGGGTTCGGCGGACCACGGCACCTGGCCCGTCTGTCATCGGTCGTGCTGCCCACCTCGAAGCAGATCCGTCTCGAGCGTCTCTACAAGGGTGCGGTCCTCAAGACCGAGCTCGGCCAGTTGCAGTTGCCGTTGCGATCACCGGCCGGTGTCGTCGACGAACTGCTCGATGCGTTGGCCGATCTGTTCCCCATCGATGACGACACGCGGTCCATCGACGCCGCAGCCCTCCGTTAGGGTGTCGGGCCTGTGAGAACGTCGAGAAGGACCCTGTTCGCCGCCGTCGTGGCCGCCCTCACCCTCGCCGTGGTGGCGCCGGCGTGTTCGGCCGTCGACCCGTCGGCACTCACGGTGGAGTCGTGGTCGATGTCGGACTCCACCCTCCAGTCGCAGTTGTCGGCCTTCGCCAAGGTGTACGACGCGTCGGGTGGCACCGCCAGCCTCCGTTCGCCCGACGGCAAGTCGTGGACGACGTCGTTCACTGCCGCTTTTCTCAACGACCAGCTGAGTCTGCAGGCGGCCAAGGCGGGAGTGCGTCAACGCGGTCTCACCGTCACCGACAACGATCTCGCGGCCGCCAAGTCGACCCTGGAGCAGAACTTCACGGCCGGCAGTCGCTCGGTGTTCGGCGATCTCCCGGCCTCGTACCAGCTGTCGTTGGTGGAGGGTGTCGCCGCCCAGGACGCGTTGGCCCGCGCCGTCATCGCCGAGGCCCGCTCCGACGCAGCGCTGCGCAGTCTCTACGAGGCCACCAAGGACCAGTACGCCGGTGATCTCGTCTGTGCCAGTCACATCCTCGTGCTGGCCGGTTCCGGTGCGGCCAACGCCAAGCCGACCGACGCCCAGTACGCCACGGCGTTGAGTTCCATCCAGACGATCCGTGGTCAGCTCACCGGGACGTCGAACTTCGCCTCGGTGGCCCAGGCCCGTTCGCAGGACACGGGTTCGGCGACCAACGGCGGCGCACTCGGGTGCGCTCCCCGGGGCTCGTACGTGACTGCCTTCGACGACGCGGCTTGGTCCCAGCCCATCGGTGTGGTCGGTGAACCGGTGAAGACCGAGTTCGGCTACCACCTGATCCTCGTGACCGCCCGGGGCAAGCTCGGGTTCGACGATCTCCGTTCCACCCTCGAGCAGAACGTCGTGCAGAGTGCGCAGCAGCTCGTCGACGTCGAATTGGCGCGACTGGCTCGTGAGCTCTCGGTGTCGGTGAATCCCCGCTACGGCCGGTTCGACGCAGCCACGGGTCGCATCCAGCCTCCGGCCGGTGCGTCCGAGCCGATGAACATCGAGAGCGGCGCAGTTCCCGCCGGCGGCTGATCGGGATGGTGGCCGACCGGCCCACCGCCGACGGGCCCGTGCCCGGTCGGATCGTGGTCGTCGGCCTGGGACCCGGCGACACCGATCTCCTCACCGTCGGGGCCCGCCGTGCCATTGACCGGGCCATCGACCGGGCCATCGCAGGCGCCGACACCTGTTTCGTCCGCACCCGCCGCCATCCGGCTGCGTCGGCACTGGCATCGGCGCGCTCCTTCGACGAGATCTACGAGTCGGCCTCCTCGCTCGATGAGGTGTACCGCACCATCGTCGACACCCTCCTCGAGGCGGCGCGCGCCGGTCACGAGGTGCTCTATGCCGTACCGGGTTCGCCGCTCGTGGCCGAGCATTCCGTGGAACTCCTGCTCCGGTCGGGGGCGGAGGTCCACCTCGAGCCCGGACTGTCGTTCCTCGATCTGACATGGACCCGACTGGGCATCGATCCCGTGGCCGCCGGGGTCCGGATCATCGATGGACATCGCTTCGCCGTCGAGGCCGCCGGTGAACGCGGACCCCTGCTCGTGGCCCAGTGCGATTCGGTCGATGTGCTCTCGGACGTGAAACTCGCACTCGACGCCGGTATCGAGCCGTGCCTGGCCGCCGATGACGAGGTCGTCGTGCTCCAGCGTCTGGGGCTGCCCGACGAGTCGGTCCGGTCGGTGCGGTGGACCGAACTCGACCGGATCGAGCCGGATCACCTCACCTCGGTGTACGTGCCCCATCTGGCTGCGCCCGTGTCACAGGAGCTGGCCCGATTCGTCGAACAGGTGGCGGTGCTGCGCGAGCGCTGCCCGTGGGACCGTGAGCAGACCCACGAGTCTCTGCGGCGCCATCTGCTCGAGGAGGCCTACGAGGTCCTCGAGGCCATCGATCAACTCGATGTGGTCACCGGTGAGGGGTACGACCACCTCGAGGAGGAACTCGGTGACCTGTTGTTCCAGGTGCTCTTCCACGCGCGACTCGCCGCCGAGGAGGGTCGGTTCACCATCGCCGATGTGGCGCGGAACGTGCACGACAAGTTGCGGGCGCGTCACCCCCATGTGTTCGGCGACGTCGACGCGGCCGACGCGGATGAGGTGATGCGCAACTGGGAACTGATCAAGAAGCAGGAGAAGGACCGCGAGAGCGTGTTTGACGGGGTACCGGTGGCCATACCCGCGCTGCTCTACGCGCTGAAGATCCAGAAGAAGGCGGCGAGCATCGCCGACATCGAAGGGCTACCGGCGGCCGACACATCGGCGGAGGCCTACGGAGATTTCGCGCGTCGGATCGACGACGAAACCACTGGTGCACTGCTGTTCGCAGTGGTCGACGAGGCGCGTCGCGCCGGCGTGGATCCCGAGACGGCGCTGCGTTCGGTGGCCCTGGCCTTTCGCGACGCAGCCCGGCGTGCTGAACTGGGGGACGCGCCGGGCGGGTGACCGTCCCCGCGCCCCGCGCGACAGCGTGGGAGACTCCCGGCGGGGCCCTTGGCGCCCCGCGCCGCCGATCGATGCACAGGAGCCCCTGATCCATGAGCACCATCGAGCACATCGC
>JBJTGD010000175.1:0-2090 GCA_046093735.1 Acidimicrobiia bacterium
CGGCGAAGCCGTAGCCGAGGGTCGCCCGCAACGGGATCTCTTGCAGGGCATCCATCTGTGGCTCGACGTCGTAGGCGTCGAAGTGTTCGTTGAAAGAGGTGATGCCCGCCTTCAGCATTTCCAGGTCGCCGCACAAACTTGCCCAGTAAAGGGTCTTGTGGTCGAAGTTGCGCTTCAGGTTCCACATGGTCTGCAGCCACTCGAAGAGGAGAACGTCTTCGAGAAGCCCGCGCAGCAGGAGATTCGATGCGACGTGGGTGTGACTGTTCGCGAAGCCCGGCATGACGACCGCGCCGCGAGCATCGATGACCTTCTTCGCCCCGGACACGTCGGTCGACGAATCGCCGACTGCAGTGATGGAGTTCCCGGCAATCGTGACGACGCCCGACTCGATGTCGGCTTGGCCACCCATCGGCAGAACCGTCCCGTTGATGATGGCGATGTCGCAGGCCACGTCGTCAGCCCCAGGCGCCGGCTTGGATCGACGAGTTCCACGTTTCGGTGATCTTGCCGTTCACCACGCGAAAGATCTCGACACCACTGACCGTCTGTACCGAATCGCCATTGCCGAAGGTGATGTTGTACGCACTGGCGACGTGTGTTCCGTCATCAACGAGAACCACGTTGTCGAACTGCATCGTCGTGGCCCGGGCCAGAAAATCGCGCACGCGGGCGACGTTCTCCTCGATCGACATCGTGACCAGATGGCCGTGTTCGTGCCGGAGACACGGGTCGGCAATGTAACTACGTGCAGCTTCGGGGTTGCGCGCCATGTAGACGTCGTCGGTGTAGCGCTGCAAAAAGTCGGTCAGGCTCATGCAAGCGAGACTAATGCGGCGGCAAGTTCGCGGGGTCGTGAGAACTGCGGCCAATGACCCGTTGGAAGCTCCACGAAAGTTACGTCTCGGAGTCGTCGGAGTTCTGCCAGACGTTCTTCACCCGAAGAAGACCACACCCGAATCTGCGCCTCCGTGAATTCGCAACATATGATCGTTGCGGGGATTCCAAGGCGACTGTCACTCATCGCGGGGAAAGTGTCGCGTGCAACCGCAGCAGGCTGTGGACGTGCTTCATCGACGAGACGTTGGCGAAGCACCTCGTTCATGTCGACCAAGTCCTCGGGCTCGAAGGCATTCCAATCGGGCAGAGGAATCACCTCGAGGTCCGCGGCCATCTCGGCATTGACTGCAAGCCCCGGACCAAGCGGCCACGTATCAACATGGACAACGCGACGAACCTTGTCGGCACGTTCCGTTGCTGCCGCATGGCAAATCGGTCCGGCTCCGGAATGGCCGACGAGGACAACTTCATCGTTTGCTTCGTCAATCGCGGCACGCACAGCAGCGATGTGGTCGACAAGCCGAATAGAGGCCGCATTCGTTGCCGAGCGTTCGAGGCCGGGGAGTGTGAGCGCACGGTGATCCACGCCTACCGCGGTGAGGTGAGCCGAGACATCAGCCCAAGACTCTGCTCCAAGCCAGAAGCCAGGGACGAGAATGAGACGCACGTCGCGACCCTAGTGTGAGCAGGGTGAGCAACAAGTCAGACACAACGACCGTGCGGATTTCGAGATGGGTGAGTGGTACGCCCCAACAAGTGTGGGATGCGTACACAACCCCCGAGTTGTTCGTTCAATTCTTCGCACCCGACGGATTGTCGATTCCCATCGAGAGTGTGTGTCTTGAACCGCGACCGGGGGGTCGTTGGGAATGCACGATGGTGTTCGACGAGTCCGGCGAGGAACACCCCAATATCGGTACGTTCACGGCGGTCGACCCACCACGCGGCTTCTCGGCCTTCGAACCGAGCGTTGGCTTGACGTCGGTGCAGACGTTCTCTGACGACCAGAAGGGAACCTTGATCGAGATCGTTCAGCACGACGTACCCGTACAATTCGCGGTCCCGGAAGTTCCGTTCCACTTCAACACGTGTTTCGACGAGCTCGAGTCACTGTTCGCGGAACCCGAGAGTAAGGTCGTTGTGTCGACGCACATTGCGGCATCTGCTGCGCGTGTTTGGGAATTTGTGAGTGATGTGAATCTGCCGTCGCGGTTTTCAGCCGAACTCGAGCGAGCCGAGTGGGAGGGCAA
>JBJTGD010000176.1:0-10022 GCA_046093735.1 Acidimicrobiia bacterium
CTGAGCCGGTCGTCGACGATGGGAACGGCACTCGTCGTCGGCGCGTCCCTCGCCGGGCTGCACGCCGCTCGAACCCTGCGACTCGGAGGCCATGAGGGGCCGATCATCGTGGCCGATGCCGACGTGGACGCGCCCTACGACAAGCCACCACTGTCGAAGCAGGTCCTGGCCGGCGAATGGGAGCGGGATCGCATCGTCCTGCCGGCGGCCGCCGAGGACCTCGATCTCGACCTGCGCCTCGGACTGCGGGCCACGGAGCTCGATGCGTCGGCCCGCACCGTCGCCTTCGCCGGTGCCGACGGGGCGGATGGTGCCGCCACGGTGGCCTTCGACCAGTTGGTGATCGCCACTGGAGCCGCCGCCCGACGTCTGCCCGACACGGGGGGGATCGCCGGTATCCACGGCGTGCGCACCTCCACGACTCCCTGGCCCTGCGCGCCGAACTCGAAGCCATACCGTCACGAGTGGTCGTCATCGGTGCCGGCTTCATCGGCGCCGAGGTGGCGTCGACCTGTCGGCGACGCGGTCTCGAGGTCACGCTGGTCGAGGCGCTGTCGGTCCCACTGGAGCGGATCCTCGGTGCCGAGATGGGACGCGTGTGCGCTGCGGTGCACGTCGCCAACGGCGTCGATCTGCGACTGGGCGTGGGGGTCGATCATCTCGACACGATCGAGGTCGGGGGAGAGTCGCGCGTCACCGGTGTGACCCTCACCGATGGCAGCACGGTGGTCGCCGACGTGGTGGTGGTCGGCATCGGCGTGCAACTCAATGTCGATTGGCTCACCGAGTCGGGTCTGACCATCGACGACGGTGTGGTGTGCGACGCGTCCCTCCGCGCCGCCCCCGGGATCGTGGCCGCCGGCGATCTGGCCCGGTACCCGAGCGCACGCTTCGATCGCATGTTGCGCATCGAGCACTGGGAGACGGCGATCGCCGGAGGTGAGGCAGCCGCTCGCACACTGTTGGCCGAACAGCGCCGCGAGTCGGCGCCGGTCTTCGATCCGGTGCCGTGGTTCTGGAGTGATCAGTACGACCGCAAGATCCAACTGGCCGGGCGGCCGCAGCCCTCCGACGAGTGCGTCGTGGTCGAGGGCAGCACTGAGGAGTTCCGCTTCGTCGCGCTCTACGGATCAGGTGATCGGTTGACCGGCGTACTCGGCATGAACCGACCGCGACATGTCGTCCAGATGCGCATGGCCATGGAGGAGGGCATCACCTTCCCCGCCGCCCTCGAACGCATGGCGACCCCGTGAGTGCCGACGCGTCCGATGAACTCATCGACGTGCTCGACGAGTACGGAGAGGTGATGGCCACCGTTCCCCGGCGGCAGATGCGATCGGAGAACCTGCGTCATCGTTCGGTGTTCATCGTCGTGCGCAACGGTGCCGACGAGGTCCTCGTGCACCGCCGGGCCGACTGGAAGGATGTGTGGCCCGGAGCGTGGGACATCGCCGTGGGCGGTGTGGTCGCCTCGGGCGAGGCGTGGGAACTGGCCGCCGCTCGGGAACTGGTCGAGGAACTCGGCGTCACCGCCGATCTCGAGTACCTCGGTGAGGGCGAGTACGTCGACGACTCGGTGCGGGAACTGGCCCGCATCTACCGGGCGCGTTCGGAGGGGCCGTTCCGTCTGGCCGACGAGGAGATCGTCGAACTGGAGTGGCTGCCCATGTCGTCGTTGCGCGAGTGGGTCGCCACCCACGACGTGTGCCCCGACTCGCTGGCCCTCGTCCTTCCCCGTCTGGACGCTCCGTGACCGCAGTGGCCCTCGTCGTCCTGTCATTGACGGCGGTGTGTGCCGTGATCGACTGGATCGCCGTCTCCGCCGGTCAGCGGGTGGTGGAGTACGTGTGCAAGCCGTTGGTCATGGTCGGGCTGGTGGTGGCCGCCTTCCAGCTCGATCCGTCATCGGATCTGGCCCGGACGTTGCTGGTGTGTGGGCTGCTGCTCTCGCTGATCGGCGACGTGTGTCTCATGCTACCGACCGACGCCTTCGTGGCCGGGTTGATGGCCTTCCTCGGTGCGCACCTCTTCTACGTGGCGGCGATGGTGGCGCTCGGGCTGGAGTTCGGGGCGGTGGTGTTCGGTCTCCTGCTCGCCGTCGTCGTCGGTCTCGTACTCGCCCGCAAGATCGTGGCCGGAGCGCGGGCCGCCGATCCCGCCCTCGCAGCACCGGTCACCCTGTACGTGGTGGTCCTGTCGGTGATGGCCGCCGTCGCCATCGGTACCGGACGCCCGGCGGCGTTCATCGGAGGGGTCGCCTTCGTGGCCAGCGATTCGGTGCTCGGATGGACACGGTTCGTGTCGGACATCCGGCAGGGACGGGTGGTGGTCATGGTCACCTACCACGTGGCCCAGTTCGGTCTGCTGCTCGCCCTCGTCTGAGCCACGCTCCGGCGCAGTGCCGTCGAGCGCATCCTCGGTGCCCCGCCGTAGCCTGCGGTCGTGGTCTGGTTGCTCGTCCTCGGTGCGGTTCTGGTGCTCCTCGTGGCCGTCGCCGTCCACGATCTTTTGCAGCGCAAACACGCCATCCTCCGCAACTTCCCCGTGATCGGACACTTCCGATTCATCCTGGAGGCCGTCGGACCTGAACTGCGTCAGTACATCGTCACCGACAACGACTCCGAGCGTCCGTTCAGTCGGGACGATCGACGGTGGGTGTACGCCAATTCGAAGTTGGAGAACCCGTACTTCGGTTTCGGCACCGACAACGATCTCGACCGGGTCGACGTCTACATCATCTTCAAGCAGGTCACCTTCCCGTTCGCCCCGGCCACACCGCCGCCCGAGAATCCGGACCCGGCGTTGCCCCTCGAATCGCTCAAGGTGCTCGGCGGTCCTCGCCGTCGTGCCGGCGAGTTCCGCCCGTCGTCGATCGTCAACGTGTCGGGCATGAGTTTCGGTTCGCTGAGTGGCGCGGCGGTGGAAGCGCTGAACAAGGGCTGTGCGATCGCCGGCGCCCTGCAGGCCACCGGCGAAGGGGGCATCTCGGTGCACCATCGCCAGGGTGGTGATCTCGTGTGGCAGATCGGTACGGGCTACTTCGGGTGTTGCGATGAGCAGGGGCGGTTCGATCTGGCCCGTCTCGTCGATGCGGCGGCCGGCGCGCCGGTGCGGGCCATCGAGATCAAGTTGAGCCAAGGAGCGAAGCCCGGTCTCGGCGGACTGCTCCCGGCCCGGAAGGTGACCCCGGCCATCGCTGCGGCTCGCGGGGTGCCGGTGGGCATCGACTGTCACAGTCCGGCCCGTCACAGTGCCTTCGGCGACGTGGACAGCATGCTCGAGTTCGTGGAGACGATCGCCGCCACCACCGGTCTCCCGGTGGGGATCAAGTCGGCGGTGGGTGACGAGCAGTTCTGGGTCGAGCTCGTCGATCGCATGGTGGCCACCGGGACCGGGCCCGACTTCGTCACCGTCGACGGGGGTGAGGGCGGAACCGGCGCCGCGCCATTGGCCTTCGCCGATCATGTGGCCCTGCCCTTCCGGTGGGGTTTCGCCCGCGTCTACCGAACCTTCGCCGAGCACGACATGACCGACCAGGTGACGTTCATCGGCTCCGGGAAGCTCGGTCTGCCCGAGAGGGGCCTCACGGCACTGGCGCTGGGCTGCGACATGCTGAATGTGGGCCGCACCGCACTGTTCTCCATCGGGTGCATCCAGGCGCAGCGCTGTCACACCGATCGGTGTCCGACCGGTGTGGCCACGCAGAACCCCCGTCTCGAGCGCGGCCTCGACGTGGGGCTCAAGTCACTGCGGTGCGCCAACTACCTGTCGGCGGTTCGCTTCGAACTCGTGCGACTGGCCCATGCCATGGGTGTCGAACATCCGTCGCTGGTGAGCGCCGAAGCCGTCGAGATCCTCGAGGACGGCTGGCGATCCCGCACCCTCGCCGACGTGGTCGCGTACTCCCCCGGATGGGGGATGCCATCGGTGGCCGTGATCGACGAGTGGCGCGCCGACACCGGCGGTGCCACCGAACGGCCGGGTGGGCTTCGCTAGCCTTGCGCAGTGCCCACTGCGATCGAGCGCGTCCGCGAACTGGTCGCATCGTCCCCGGAGTTGCGTGTCGCCGGTGAGCGCCTGCGCGAGTTCCTGCGCGGACCCTCCGACGAGGAGTTGCGACAGCAACGCGACGCCTCGCACTGGCAACCACCCCACACACGCACACCGCCCTGGCTGCGCACGACCCTCACCGTCGTCTCCGGGCTGCTCGGGGCTGCCATCATCGCCGCCTCGGCGCCGGTGTGGCGACTGGCGGTCCCGGCCTGGCGACTGACCCTTCCCGGTATCCCCCACCCGGGGACGGCCACGCAGTCGACCACGGTGTTCCTCATCGGACTGGTGCTGGTGGCGGCCGGATGGTTGGGGCTCGTCCATCTGGCCAGCCGGGTGCGCGATCCGCGCCACGCCGTTGCCGTGGTGGCGGTCATCATCGCCGCATGGGCGATCCCGATCTCGCTCGGTCCACCGCTGTTGTCCAACGACGTCTACAGCTACGTAGCGCAGGGCGAGATGGCCAGTCGCGGACTCGATCCCGGTCAGACCGGTCCCGTCGAACTCGCACGCAACGACTTCACCACCGGAGCCGACCCCTACTGGCGGGCGGCCCCGGCGCCTTACGGGCCGGTGGCCGTGTTCCTGGCCCGCTCGGCCGTCCAACTCGGTGGACACGACCCGGCCGCAGCCATCGACATCTATCGGGTCTTCGTCCTCCTCGGGGTCGCCGCCGCCGGTGTGGGTGTCGGACTCATCGCCCGACGTCACGGTCTGTCGCCGGCGGTGGCCGTCGCCATCGGCATCGGTAACCCCGTCGTGATCATCCATGTCATCGGCGGCGCGCACAACGACGCCATCATGTTCGGTCTCGTGGCTCTCGGACTGGCCCTCGCGCAGCGCAGTCTGCGCCGCACCGGTGTCGCGTTGTTGATCGCGGCCACCGCGGTGAAGCTCCCGGCGGTGGTGGCACTCGTCTACCTCGGGTGGTGCTGGCGTGATGGCGAGGTGCCCTGGCGTGAGCGACTGCGCACCGTCGCTGCGCTACTGGGGGTGACGGTCGTCGCCATCGCAGTGGCGATGGTGGCGATCGGTCAGGGACCGAGTTGGCTCGCGGCCCTGCGCAGCACGGGGAAGGTCAACGACACCTATTCGCCCACGACCAAGCTCGGGTTCTCCATCGCCGAGATCCTCAACGGCATCGGGTTCTCGGTCGACGGCCAGATCCTCTCCTCGGGGGTGCGCGCACTGGGACTGGCAGCCACCGCGGTCGTCGCCCTCGTCATGCTGCTGCGCAGTCCGCGCGTCGGGTACATCAAGGCCACCGGCGTGGTGCTGGTCGCCTATGTCCTGCTCGGACCCGTCATCTGGCCCTGGTACCTGCCGGCCGGCTTCGCTCTCCTCGCCGCCTGTGGGCTGGGTCGCTACCGACCGTCCTATCTCGTGGTGTGCATCGCCGTGAGCTGGTTCGTGTGGCCGACATCGGTGGTGTCGATGGAGGGACTCGGCGGCGGGTACCAGCACCTGCGCGGTCTCGGCGTCGTCGTGCTCGTGGCCGCTCTGGCCTGGGGTGCACAGCGATTCACCGGACGGTGGGAGCGACGGTTCCACGGGATGACCGATGCCGAGCGCGACGTCGCCCATGCCGAACGACGCGAGGTGGGCGTCGGCTGATCGCCGTCCGGCGCGCCGATCAGTGTCGGCGCGTGAGGTGATGGGCGAACCGTCGGCCTTCGCGCTCGTGAAGCGCCACGGTCACCTGCAGGTGCTCGAGATGCTGAGCGAGGATCTTCTCTCCCTGCGGGACGTCGTGGTCGACGAAGAACGCTCGCACCGCCGCGGCGGTCACCGGATCACCGAGGGTGCGCACGCCGCCCAGCAGTCGGGCGATGGAGTTCGACGGCAGTCGACGGTTGATCGTCTCCCAGTTCCCGGCCACGAACGACCACACCATCGGTCCGAGATCACGGTTGGCCAGTGCCCTGCGCAACAGCAACGGTGCGTCCTGCGCGCGCACCTCATCGGTGAGCGACATGTCGAGCAGGCGAGTCATCGCCGCCGGGTCGCGGAAGTCGGCGAGCGCAGACAGCCACCGGATCGACTCCTGCGGGGTGGTGGCGACGCGCATGCGCTCGACGAAGTCGGCGAAATCGGCCATGGTCCCGCAGGTGGCGACCACCACTGCGGCTGCGGCCACCAGTGCCGGATCGGGATGCAGGTCGTCGATCAGCAGCAGGGCGCGAGACCGGGCCTGGAGATCGGTGCTGTCGCCGAGCACGCCGAGTGCCTGGAGGAGCACACCGCGCAGGGCCGAGCGCCGATCGGGTTCCCCGTCCACGGGTTCGTGTCCGAGTCGCTCGTAGGCCGGGGTGAGCAGTGCCCGGGCCCGTTCGCGCAAGGCATGACGGGCCTCGCCATCGACGAGGCGGTCGAGCTCGCCGAGTCCGGCGACGATGCGTTGCCACACCGACAGGTCGGTCTCGTCGACGAAGGCCTCGAGGAGGGTGAGGAAGTCGTGCGCCTCGTGCACTCCGGCCAACACCCACGCCCAGTCGTCGTCGACGAGGCCGTAGCGCTCGATGGGCGACAGGTCCCGTTGGGCGTGGGTGACGAGGGCTCGACGCAGATCCGGGGCGTAGCGGACCCGGTAGAACCCCACGCCCTCGGTGTTGCCCATGAGCCATTCGGTCGGCTCGATGAGGGTGATGTCCATCGAGCGCTGCTCGAGGAGGACCTTCTCCAGACCGATCACGCCGTCGGTGGTGCTGCGCTGGGTGACGATGACGGGGATCGACCACGCAGTGGTGGCGTCCTCGGCCGGCGTCGGACCGTCGGAGTCGGATGCGCCGGCGTAGCCGAATCGGTGCTGGCCCACGCGCAGCGTGCCACCGTCGTCGACGAGGTCGACGGAGAGGGCGGGGAATCCCGCTTGGAAGATCCACGAGTCCATGATCCGACGCACGGGTTGACCCGTGGCCGACTCGATGGCATCCCACAGGTCGGTGGTCTCGGTGCAGCCGTACTCGTGCGTCGAGAGGTAGTGGCGGATGCCGGCCCGGAACTCCTCGGGACCGAGGTACTGCTCGAGCATGCGGACGACCGCCGCGCCCTTCTCGTAGGTGAGGATGTCGAACATCCCCTCGGCGTCGGCGGGGGAGACCACCGGGTACTCGATCGGGCGTGAACTCCCGAGCGCATCGGTGTCGAACGCTGCGGTGCGGGCCAGTCCGAACGACGTCCAGCGGTCCCATTCGGGACGGAAGGCGTCGGTGGCCATCATCTCCATGAAGGTGGCGAACGCCTCGTTGAGCCAGATGCCGTTCCACCACTTCATGGTCACGAGATCGCCGAACCACATGTGCGCCAGTTCGTGGGCGATGACGTCGGTGACGTTCTGCAACTCGGCCTGGGTGGTGGTGGCCGGATCGACCAGGAGCAGTACTTCGCGGAAGATGACGCACCCGAGGTTCTCCATCGCCCCGAAGGCGAAGTCGGGAACGGCCACGAGGTCGAGCTTGTCGCCCGGATAGGCGATGCCGTAGTAGTCGGCGAAGTACCGCAGGCAGAACTCGGCCGTCTCCAGCGCGTGGTCGGTGAGTCGACCCTTTCCGGGGACGTGCACCACACGCACCTCGATGCCGTCCACGTCGACCGGTGGCGTCGCCTCCAGCGGACCGACGACGAACGCCACCAGATAGGTGGACATCGGCATCGTCTCGGCGAACCGGACGATGTGTTTGTGCGGGTGACCGTCGACGGGCGTACGCGAAACCTCGGCGGCGTTCGACACGGCGAGATCAGCGGCGTCGATCACCAACGACACCGCGAACGTGGCCTTGAGAGCGGGCTCGTCCCAGCAGGGGAAGGCCCGACGGGCGTCGGTGGCCTCGAACTGGGTCGTGGCCAGTGATCGCTCGTTGCCGTCTCCATCGACGAAGGTCGAGCGGTAGAAGCCCCGCAGTCGATCATCGAGCACGCCGGCGAAGCCGATGCGGGCCGTGACGGGCCCGGCCGATGGCGGCCGGGTGAGGCGGAACGACGCCCTCTCGGCCTCGGCGTCGAGCGCCACATCGTCGAGGCCGACCGGGCCGGTGCCGTCGTGGACCTCGGCCGAGAGGATGTCGAGTCCGAGGGCGTTGCACACGAGCTCGTCGGTGGGCCGCACACAGTCGAGGAGGACCTCCACCGTGCCCGAGAAGGTCCCCGCCTCGAGGTCGGGCTCGATCACGAGCTCGTAGCGCAGCGGCCGGACATCGTCGGGGAGGCGATGGCGGGACGAATCGTCGACGGGGGACTCGGTATCGGTCACCGGGCCAGCGTAGGGTCGCGACGATGAGCACGCTCCGACCGCCGGCCGACCGTCCCCTCGATGTGGTGTGTGTCGGCAATGCCATCGTCGACGTTCTGGCCCAGATCGATGACGAGTTCCTCGACTCCCACGGCATGGTCAAGGGGTCGATGCAACTCGTCGATCCTGAACGGGCCCGGGTCATCTACACCTCGATGCCTCCGGCGGTGGAGATGTCCGGTGGTTCGGCGGCCAACACGGCCGCTGGCCTGGCGTCACTCGGTCGGTCGGTGGCCTTCATCGGCAAGGTGGCCGACGACGAACTCGGTGAGGTGTTCGCTCACGACATCCGCGCCATCGGCGTGTCGTTCGCGGGAGCGGCTGCGTCCGGCGCCGAGGCTGTTGCGGGTACCGCACGGTGTCTGGTGTGCATCACTCCCGATGCGCAACGCACCATGAACACCTCCTTGGGCGTCGCCGGACGTCTCGGCGCCACCGATGTCGATCTGGCTCTGGTGGCCACGGCGCGCATCGTCTACATCGAGGGGTATCTGTGGGACGAGCCCGTGGCCAAGGACTCGCTGCGAGCCGTGATGCGCACGGCCGCCGAGTCGGACACGCCCGTCGCCTTCACGCTGTCCGACGGATTCTGTGTCGATCGTCACCGCGACGAGTTCCTGGAGCTCATCGAGCACCACGTCGATGTGTTGTTCGCCAACTCCGACGAGATCTGCTCGCTGTACCAGGTCGATGACTTCGAGGAGGCGGCTCGCCTCGTGGCCGGGCACTGTGCCATCGCCTGTCTCACGCGCAGCGAGGCCGGCTCGGTGATCCTCACCGCCGACGGTGATCGTCACGACGTCCCCGCCGCCTTCGCCCGCCCGGTCGACACCACCGGAGCCGGTGATCTCTATGCCGCCGGCTTCCTCTCCGGCTGGGTGGCCGACCTGCCCCTCGCCGAGTGCGGGCGGAGGGCCTCGATCGTCGCCGCCGAGGCCATCTCTCATGTGGGTGCACGACCCCGGGTGGACCTGAGGGAACTGGTGGAGGAATCCCGATGACATGGCGCTGCTTCGAGGTCGAGCGTGACGGCGCCGTCGCCCACGTGCGCCTGTCGCGTCCCGACGAACTCAACACCATGGTGCGCGAGTTCTGGAACGAATTGCCGCGGATCGTGCGTGAACTCGATGCCGCCGGCGATGTGCGCGCCATCGTGCTGTCGTCCACCGGACGTCATTTCTGTGCGGGGATGGACCTCGCCGTGTTCTCCGACGGCGATTCGTCGATCACCGCCGCGGGCGGTGGTGAGATCGGCCGGCTCCGGGCCCGCATCCGTCAGAGCGCGCTGATGCTGCAGGAGTCGTTCACCGCTTTCGAACGCGCCCGGATGCCGGTGTTGGCCGCCATCCAGGGTGGATGCATCGGTGGTGGGGTCGACATGGTGTGTGCGGCCGACATGCGCTACGCCACCGCCGATGCCTTCTTCGTGATCCAGGAGATCAACATCGGGATGACCGCCGATGTGGGCACCCTGCAGCGCCTGCCCAAGCTCATCCCCGACGGCGTGGTCCGCGAACTGGCCTACACGGGACGGCGCATGGGTGCCGCCGAGGCCAAGGAGGTCGGACTCGTCAACCGCGTGTACGACACGCATGACGAGATGGTGCGCGAGGTCACGGCGCTGGCCCACGAGATCGCATCCAAGAGTCCGCTGGCGATCTGGGGCAGCAAGGAGATGTTGCTG
>JBJTGD010000177.1:0-3361 GCA_046093735.1 Acidimicrobiia bacterium
CCGGTGAACGCATCGACCGCACGATCGCCATGATCACCGGTGCCAGTCGCGCCCGGGTGGCGGAATGGCGCGCCGTAGTTGATGGCCAGACGCAGACGCAGCGAACCGACGAGGTCGATGGTGTCGTCACCGAGCGAGGAGACCACCCACCACTTCGACAACTGGTCGAGGGCGATCCATCCGATCGCCACTGCGCCGAAGAGCAGCCGATGTGTGGTGACCGGATCAGGATCCGATGCCGCTGTGTCACCCGAGGAGGTCACCGACGGAAGTTGCCGACCTTGAACTCGACACGCTCACGGGCCCACGGAATGGCCTTGAGTCGCTCCCGCGGGATCGGCTGACCCGACACCTCGCACATCCCGTAGGTGCCGACATCGATCTTGGCCATGGCCCGATCGATCTCCTCTATCTGCTCGCTGAACTGCGCAGAGAGCGCCAGGTCGCGCTCGCGCTCCACCGCCAGGGTGTCGCCCTCCCCCGACTCCTCGTCGAACTGCACGTCACCGGGCTCACGCAATTCGGCCAGCGCCTGGGCCTCGGCGTTGAGCGCCTCGACATCGTGGGCCAGGCGCGCCCGCTCGGACAGCAACAGCGCCCGTTGGGCATCGAGGAACTTCGCATCGAACGGGTACTTCACCGGCTTCGGGGGCGGCGGAGCCTTGACCGGCTTCGGCGGCTTCGGGGCGGGCGGCGCCTTGGCCCCTGGAGCGGCCTTCGGCGGTGCGGTCTTCACGGCGGCTGCCTTCTTGGGCTCGGCCTTCTTGGGCTCGGCCTTCTTCGGTGCGGCCTTCTTCGGCGCAGCCTTCTTCGGCGCAGCCTTCTTCGGCGCAGCCTTCTTCGGCGCAGCCTTCGTGGCCGGCGCAGCCTTCTTGGGTGCAGCCTTCTTCGGTGCGGCCTTCTTGGCCGGCGCGGCCTTCTTCGGCGTGGCCTTCTTGACCGTCGTCTTCTTCACGACCTTGGCCGGAGCGCCCTTCTTGGCGACCTTCTTCGTCGCCGCCTTCTTCGGTGCCATCGTCACTCGCTCCCTCGTCGCCGGAATCGGCGGAGGGTACGGGGGGCGACCCACCGCGTCAACCTACGGATCGAGGGTCCCGGACGACGGCCTACGCTCTGCCCCCATGCCATTCGGTCCCATCGACCCCGATCTCGACCTCCCGGCCCTCGAGGAGGGTCGCCTCGAGCGGTGGCGGACCGAGGGGATCGTCGAGGCCGTCCGCGAGTTGCGCGAGGGCGCCGAGCCGTGGATCTTCTACGAGGGCCCTCCCACCGCCAACGGCCGGCCGGGTCTGCACCACGTCTGGGCCCGGGTGTTCAAGGACATCTACCCCCGCTATCAGACGATGCGGGGACGAGCGGTGCCCCGTAAGGGCGGCTGGGATTGTCACGGCCTGCCGGTGGAACTCGAGGTCGAGAAGGAACTGGGACTCTCCACCAAACAGGAGATCGAGGCGTTCGGCATCGCCGAGTTCAACCGTCGGTGCCGTGAGTCGGTCCAGCGCTACGTGACCGACTGGACAGCACTCACCCGCCGATCCGGCGTGTGGATCGACACCGAGGACGCCTACTGGACGCTCGACAACTCCTATGTGGAGTCGGTGTGGTGGCTGGTTCGTCAGTTGTGGGACAAGGGTCTGCTCTACGAGGGTCACAAGGTGTCGCCCTACTGCGGTCGGTGCGGCACCGCACTGTCGAGTCACGAATTGGGTCAACCCGACGTGTACCGCGATGTCGTCGACCCATCGGTGTACGTGCGGTTCCCCGTCGACGACCACGAGGTCGATCTGCTGGTGTGGACGACCACACCGTGGACACTGGTGTCGAACGTCGCCGCCGCCGTCGGTCCCGACATCGACTACGTCCGTGTCCGCGCCGTCGATGGTGGCCGGGACCTGGTCATGGCCGCCGCTCGGGCCGACGAGAACGCGGAGATCGTCGAACGGATCCGGGGCGCCGATCTCGTCGGCTGGCGCTATCGGCGGCCGTTCGATCTCCTGTCGGCACCTTCGGGTGCGGATGCCTGGCGGGTGGTGGCCGCCGACTTCGTCACCACCGACGATGGTTCAGGCATCGTCCATCTGGCCCCGGCGTTCGGTGAGGACGACGCGCTCGTCGGTCGGCACGAAGGCCTACCCGTGCTCAATCCGGTGAACGGTGACGCCGCCTTCGACGACTCGGTCGCCCCCTACCGCGGTCGGTTCGTCAAGGACGCCGACCGCGACATCATCAGCGATCTCGACGCACGCGGGCTGCTCCTGCGCGAGCAGGCCTACGAGCACAGCTACCCCCACTGCTGGCGATGCGGCACGCCCCTCATCTACTGGGCCAAGACGTCGTGGTTCGTCCGCACCTCGGAGCACCGGGACCTGTTGCTTCGGGAGAACGAGCGCATCGACTGGCACCCGGAGTTCATCAAGCACGGTCGCTTCGGCAAGTGGCTCGAGGGCAACATCGACTGGGCGCTGTCACGCGACCGCTACTGGGGCACACCCCTGCCCATCTGGCGCTGCGAGTCCGGTCACGAACACTGCATCGGTTCGGTGGCCGAACTGTCCTCCCTCGTCGGTCGCGACCTCACGGACCTCGACCTGCACCGCCCCTTCGTCGACGAGATCGAGTTCGCCTGTCCCGCCGACGGGTGCGATCTGACCTGTCGACGCGTGGCTCCCGTGCTCGATGCCTGGTTCGACTCGGGGGCCATGCCCGCCGCGCAGCGGCACCATCCGTTCGAAGGCGCCGAATCGTTCGCCGGCGCATTCCCGGCCGACTTCATCTGCGAGGCGATCGACCAGACGCGCGGCTGGTTCTACTCACTGCTGGCCGTCAACGCCCTCGTGTTCGACTCGACGCCGTACCGCAATGTCGTGTGCCTCGCCCTGATCGTCGACGAGAACGGTCAGAAGATGTCGAAGTCACGGGGGAACGTGATCGCTCCGTTCGACATCTTCGACACCCTGGGTGCCGATGCCCTGCGCTGGTACTTCTTCTCCTCGGGTCAGCCGTGGACGCCGCGCCGGGTGTTCCCCGAGGGCATCCGCGAGGCGACCCGCCAGACGCTGCTGACGCTGTGGAACGTGCATTCCTTCTTCGCCACCTACGCCGACCTCGATGGTTGGACACCCGAGGTCGCATCCGGACCGGCCGTGCACGTGCTCGATCGGTGGATCCTCTCGGAACTCGACGACACCATCGACGCGGTGACCGCCGCCCTCGACGACTTCGATGCGCTCGCCGGCGCGACGCGACTGGCCCGGTTCATCGACGACCTGTCGAACTGGTACGTGCGACGGAGTCGTCCTCGCTTCTGGAAGGCCAGCGATGCGCGCGCACACGCCCCCCTGCACGAATGGCTGGTGACGGC
>JBJTGD010000178.1:0-8787 GCA_046093735.1 Acidimicrobiia bacterium
TGGGACCACCACCCCCCCGTGAGCCGGTCGGGGTCGATGACCTGCCGTGCCGCTGGGTGGGGCGCGGGCGGGGGCCGGCGCCCCTCCGTCGTTCTCGGCGTCGTTCTCGGCGTCGTTCCCGGTGTCGTTCTCGGTTGATCAGTCGGGAACGAAGAAGGGGTTGAGCTCGAAGTCGGTGGGCTGTTCGAAGAAGGCCCGCACCGACACGATCAGTCCGGCGTCGTCGACCCGGTAGATCTCGATCCCTCGCAGTTCCACCTGCTCGCCATGCAGGTCGCCCTTGTTGAGCATCTCCACCGCCGCTTCGCGGTCGCCGCCGGGGATGATGCGCTGGGGGTGCAGCGTCCAGCGTCGGCCCGGGGTGAACGAGTTGTCCCACGATCCCTCGGCGGCGGCCCGACCCACCTTCGGGGTCTTGCCCACCGGGTCCTCGAAGGTCACCTCGTCGGCGAACAGTTCGAGCCACGCGGTGCGGTCCATGGCGTTCCATCGGGTGGCGTGGGCCACCACGGCATCCACGGCCGGATGTCCACTGCGTCGCTCGCTCATGCGATCACTCCCTCTTCCCGCAACTGCGCCAGGGTGGCGCCGTCGAGACCCAGTTCCGAGCCCAGGACCTCGTCGGTGTGCTCGCCCAACCACGGCATCCGCACGTCGGGCCCCTCGCTCACCTTCGACATCTTGATGGGATTGCCCGGGGTCAGCACCGGATCGCCGCCTTCGGGTCGGGGGATCTCGATGAGCATGTTGCGGGCCGCCACATGGGGATCGTCGATCACCTGCTGGGCGGTGAGGCACGGCCCAGCGGCCACGCCGGCCGCGGCCAGGGCCATGCACGCCTCCACGTTGCCCATCGACGCCGCCCAATCGTTCACGCCGGGGCGCAGGATGTCGTCCATGTGCGCCCGCCAACCGGCGCGGGTCGACAGTCGCTCGTCGGTCAGCCACTCGGGGTGTCCGACGAGGTTGGCCAGACGTTCGAACTCGTGCTCCCGGCCGACCTGGATGATGAACCAGCCGTTGTCGGCCTCGAACCCGTCGAGGATCATGGCCAGACCTTGACCCGGCTCCGGGCGCAGCCCCAGCGACCAGAAGTTGGTGACGAGGTCGGTCATCGACACCATGGCGTCGAACATGGCGACATCCACGTACTGGCCCTCACCGGTGCGGTCGCGATGACGCAGGGCGGCCAGCACGCCGATGGTGCCGAACAGTGCCGTGCCGATGTCGCCCAGCGCGCCCACCGGTGACACCATCGGGGGTCGGCCCGGCTCGATCTTGTAGTCGTAGATGCCGCTCATGGCCTCGGCCACTGCGGCATAGGCCGGCCATCCGTCGTAGGGCGTCTCGGTGGTGTTCCCGAAACCCGATACCGACAGGTACACGACCGCCGGATGCACCGCGGCGATGTCGGCATAGCCCAGACCCATGCGGTCCAGCGCGCCACCTTTGAAGTTCTCGGCCACGATGTCGAAGCGCAGGGCCAGGTCGAGGATCAACTGTCGGCCCGCGGGGGCCTTGAGATCGACGCAGATCGACTTCTTGTCGAGGTTGTTGCGCAGGTAGGTGGCCCCCACGAAGCGGCCATCGGGATCGGTGATGCCCGGTTGGGATCCGCGACCGAGGTCGCCGCCCTTGACGCTCTCCACCTTCACGACCTCGGCGCCCATGCGGGCCAGCAACTGGGTGGCGTAGGGCAGGGCCTGCATCTGCTCGAGGGCGAGTATGCGCACCCCGTCGAGGGGCTTGCCGTAGCGCTGCGCGTCGGGATTGGTGACGGCTCCGAGTTCCATGGGCCGACCCTACCGGTCGGGCCCGGACCGTCAGCGGGTGGCGAGGGCGTGCACCTCGACCGGGATCCCGGTGAGTTGCGTCATGGTGCCCACGGGATCGAACGTGCCCGGACCGGTGGGGGCCAGCGCGTTCACGTTCACGCCCGGGTGGCGCTGGGCGGCGGGCATGCCCGTGGTGGCGGCATTGCCGAACCCGTGGGTCATGGCCACCACGCCGCGGCGCAGGGTGTCGTCGATCCGCACCGTCGACTCCACCGCGCCCCACCGGTTGGTGATCCGCACCGCATCGCCGTCGACCAGTCCGAGGCGCTCGGCATCGGTCCGCGCCATGTAGAGCGGGTTGTCGGCCGCGCCCCGCGCCTTGAGCCGTTCGACGTTCTGCAGCGCCGAGTTGATGGTGTGGCTGGTGCGTCGGGTGATGAGGCGCAACGTGTCTGGTGGAGCCGCTGCCATCTCGGCGAAGGTGTCGAGGGCCCGGGCGAAGGCCGGGGCCAGCATCGGTGGATCGCCGTCGATGGTGCCGTCGGACGTGTGGGCGTCGAGGAAGCCGCCCGGCGTCGTCGGCGGGAGCACCGCCACGTTGCCCTCGGTGGCGCGCAGTGCGTCGACCGACAGGCCGTGCTCGGCCAGCGCGGCGTCGTTGATGAGCGCCAGCATGTCGTCATCGACACCGAACATCACCGGGTGTCCGCCCCGCGCGCCCAGCTCGGCGAAGATGGCGTGCTCGGTGCGACGTCCGCCCACCGGCGCCACGATCGGGCCGGCCCACTGCACGTAGGGCACCATCTGTGTTCCCTGCACGAACACGTTGAGGTCCTCGCGCTCGTACCAGTCGCAGGCCGGGAGCACCCAGTCGGCCAACTCGCCGGTGGCGTTGCGATACAGATCGATGGTGACGAGCAGGTCGAGCGACGACAGTGCGTCGGCCAGACCGTCACCGCCGGCCATGGTGAGGGCCGGGTTGCCGGCGGTGACGAACAGTGCCCGCACCTCGCCGGCGCGGATCATGTCGGCCATCACCGCCCCCGGGAGGCCCGCCGCGTTGGGTCGGTACTCGCCCCAGGGTGTCGACTCGAACGACTCGGGGCCGGTGCCGCGGGCCATGGGCGCTGGAGCCGTGCCCCGGGTGACCCCGATGTTGCCGCCGCGCCGGTCGAGGTTGCCGGTGAGCAACGAGAGCAGCTGCAGCAACCAGTAGGCCAGGGCCCCGTTGCGACCCATGTTCACCCCGGTCGACAGGTGCAGGGCGGCGCTGGGCGCGTCGGCGATGGCCAGGGCCAGGGCCGAGATGGCCTCGGCCTCGATGCCGACCACCGGCGCCACCGTCTCGGGGGAGAACCGGGCGACGAAGGCGCGCAGGGCGTCGAGCGACCGCACCCGGGCCGCGCCCTCGGCGTCGAAGCCCCGTGTCTGATCGATCTCGCACAGCAGCGCGGCCAGGAGGAACGCGTCGGTGTCGGGCACGATCTGCACGACCTCGCCGATGGTCGACTCGATGCGACGGGGATCGACGAACACCACCCGACCGCCCCGGGCCTCGACGGCGGCCAGCCGACCGACCGGATCGGGCATCGACGCGAACGATCCCTTGGAGACGCGCGGGTTGGTGCCGAACAGCACCAGCAGATCGCAGTGGTCGACGTCGGGCACCAGATGTCGCTGGGCGCTGCCCCACAGCAGTTCACCGATGGCGAACTTGTTGGCGCAGTCCTGCGTGCCGGTGGTGAACAGCGTCGTCGAGCCGGCCATGGCCAGATAGAGCGCCAGGGCTGGGCCGGCCGTGGCGTTGAACGCCGCCGGGTTGCCGATGTAGCCGGCCACCGCGCTCGGACCGTGCTCGGCGACGATGGCCGCCACCCGGGCGCTGATGTCGTCGAACGCCTCGTCCCACGTGGCCTCCACGAACCGGTCGCCCACCCGACGCTGCGGTCGGTCGAGGCGGTCGGGATCGTGGTGGATCACCTCGGTGAGCAGCCCCTTGTTGCAGGCGAACCCGGCGGTGACGGGATGGTCGTGGTCGGGTCGCACCTTCTCGATGGTGCGGCCGTCATCGGCGATCTCGACCACCAGCCCGCAGCCCACTTCGCACAGTCGGCAGTAGGTGCGGTGTCGGGTGGTCATCGCGTACGCCGGAACTCGGCCACGATCGGGGCCAGTTCGTCGGGCGTGGCACCGTGCATGATCACACCGTCGCACCCGAGGGCGAACTGGTTGTCGATGGCGGCCACGCACTGGGCCGGTGAACCGACCGCAGCGGGGGCCAGCCATTCATCGGGAATGAGTGTGGCCACGTGCTCGAGTTGCGCGGTGGTGCCGGCCACATCGAGACCGCGCACCGACTGCACCACCTCGTCGGCCAGGAAGGCGTCGACCACCGACTCGTCCCATCCGTTGGTGCGGGCCAGCAGGTGGCCGTAACCCTGCAGATAGGTGCCGAGCCGACCGACCAGCTTCATGAGCCGCTCGTCGGGGGCGATGTGATCGCCGATGGTGGCGAAGCACGACCACACCTTGACGTCGCCGGGTGCGCGCCCCGCCCTCACGGCGGCGTCCTTGACGGTGCGCACGCAACGCGCGGTGGTCTCGTCGGTGAAGAACGTGTGCAGCACCACTTCGTCGAAGCAGCGGCCGGCCAACTCGAGGGTGTTCGGGCCGAAGGCCACCATGCCCATGGGCAGGTACTCGTCGAGGGTGGCATCGAGGTGCAGGACGGGCCACGAACCGCTCGGTCCGTCATGGCCGATGATGACCTCGCCCCGAAACAGTCGTCGCAGGAGGCCGGCGACATCCTCCATCTGGGCGGTGGTGATGCGGGGAATGCCGAAGGCGTCCTGCATCGGGGCGATACCGCGGCCCAATCCGAGGGTGAACCGGCCGCCGGTGAGGCTCTGCATGGTGCGGGCGAACCCGGCGGTGACGATGGGATGGCGCGTGTTGTGGTTGGTCGCCGCGGTGGAGATGCGGATGCGCTCGGTCACCGCACCCGCGGCGCCGCAAAGGGTGGCCGCCTCCTTCTTGTTGTACCGCTCCGACACGAAGGCGGTGCCGAGTCCCAGTCGTTCGCCGGCGATGGCCTCGGCCACGATCTCCCGAGACGAACCCGGCTGTCCGGGGAGCAGGTAGTAGCCCAGTTCGGGCAGGACCGGCACCGACCCGTTGGCATCCATCAGTTCTCCCGTGGGTTTGCACCATTGTTCGCCGCTTCGTTCTAACAGTTACGGTTGGCGCCATGCGCGGCATCATCTCCTGGGGGGCGTACCTGCCCTACCGACGTCTCGACCGAACCTCGATCTCGGCCTTCCTCGGCCAGGGGGGCGGGCGCGGGACGCGCACCGTGGCCTCCTTCGATGAGGACACCACGTCCATGGGCGTGGAGGCCGCTCGACTGGCTCTCGCCGCTGCGCCGGGGATCTCGCCGGGGGCGCTGATCTTCGCCACCGCGGCACCGGCGTACATGGACAAGAGCAATGCCCCGGCCATCCATGCCGCCCTGCGTCTGGCCGATGACGTGCCCGCCTTCGACATGGGCGCGTCGGTCGGATCGGCGGTCGGTTCGTTGCGTATGGCGTTGTCGACGTCGGGGGCGCGCCTGTGCGTGGCCGCCGACATGCGCACCGGTCTGGCCGGTTCGGCCGACGAGGCCAATGGCGGCGACGCCGCCGCCGCGCTGTGCATCGGGGAGGGTGACGGCGTGGTGGCCGAGTTCCTCGGTGCCGCCTCGGTCACCGAGGAGTTCCTCGACCGTTGGCGCACGCCGGGTGATGTGCGCTCGAAGGTGTGGGACGACAAGTTCTCCGAGTTGACCTACGTGCCCGCGGCCCGTCGGGCATTCAAGAACGCCTTGGCCGCCTGTGGCCTCGAGACCGTCGACATGGTGGCGGTGGCTGCGCCCACCGCCCGCATCGGTTCGGCCGTCGCCGGCAAGCTCGGTGTCGACAAGGTGGTCGACGATCTCACCGCCACCGTCGGTTCCACCGGCGCGGCCCAACCGGCGCTGTTGTTGTGCCATGCCCTCGAACAGGCCGAACCCGGACAGACCATCGCCATCGTCACCTGTGCCGACGGTGCCGAGGTGCTGGTGTTGCGCGCCACCCCCGCCCTGGCCTCGCACACACCGGCCCGCACCATCGCCACGCAACTGGCCACGGGTGCGCCCGTGACCTACGGACGATTCCTCTCGTGGCGGGGGATGATCGACATCGAACCGCCCCGGCGGCCCGAACCGGCCCGTCCCTCGGGCACAGCCGCGGCCCGCAGTGTCGACTGGAAGTTCGGCTTCGTGGGCAGTCGTGATCCGCAGACCGGCGACGTGTTCCTGCCACCGGTGCGTGTGTCGGCCGACGGGGTGCGCACCGACGAGATGGAACCGATCCCGATGGCCGACGTGCGCGGCACCATCGCCACGTTCACCGTCGACCGCATGGCCTATTCGCCGTCGCCACCGATCGTGTTCGCCGTGGTCGACTTCGACGGCGGTGGTCGTCTCCCCATCGAGTTGACCGACACCGACGTCGAGGAGGTCGCCATCGGCGGCCGCGTCGAGATGACGTTCCGCCGCCTGTTCACCGCCGACGGCATCCACAACTACTTCTGGAAGGGGAAGCTGCTCCGTGGCTAGTCATGGGATCCGCGACCGCGTCGCCATCGTCGGGATGGGATGCACCAAGTTCATCGAGAACTGGGGCCAGAGCCTCGACGACATGATGATCGACGCCGCCAATGAGGCCTACGCCTCGGCCGGTGTCACCAAGTCCGACATCGATGCGTACTGGTTCGGCACCGCCCAGAGCGCCATGAGTGGCATCGGTCTGGCCCGGGCCCTGCAGTTGCAGGACAAGCCGGTGACCCGCGTCGAGAACTACTGCGCCACCGGTTCGGAAGCGCTGCGGCAGGCCTCGTACGCGCTGGCCTCGGGCGCCTACGACCTGGCCATGGTGGTCGGGGCCGAGAAGGCCAAGGACACCGGCTTCCAGGGTCTCAACGCCTTCCCCATCCCCAACGACGGCACGGCCCGCTCGCTCACCGCGGCGGCCATGTTCTCGATGATCGTGCCGGCCTACGGCAAGAAGTACGGCGTCGACGACGAGACGATGCGTGAGGTGCTCAGCCACATCGCGGTGAAGAACCACTTCAACGGTGCGCGCAATGAACGGGCGCAGTTCCGCAAGGAGATCACCCGCGAGACCGTGGAGAAGTCGCCGAAGATGGCGGGCACGCTCGGTGTGTTCGACTGCGCCGGGGTGGCCGACGGTTCGGCGGCGGCGATCGTGTGTCGGGCCGAGGATGCCCACAAGTACACCGACAAGCCCATCTACGTGAAGGCGCTGTCGTTCATCGCCGGCAATGGTGGCGGACTCACCGATCCGACCTACGACTACACGACGTTCCCGGAGATCGCGGCGTGCGCCATCGACGCCTACGCGCAGGCCGGGGTGACCGACGCCCGCAACCAGGTGGCCATGGCCGAGGTGCACGACTGCTTCACGCCCACCGAGTTGGTGCTCATGGAGGACCTCCAGTTCTCGGCCCGCGGCACGGCGTGGCGCGATGTGCTCGAAGGTGTGTTCGATCTCGACGGTGAGTTGCCGGTCAACCCGGATGGCGGCTTGAAGTCATTCGGTCATCCCACGGGGGCGTCGGGCCTGCGCATGATGTTCGAGGCGTTCCTGCAGTTGCGGGGCGAGGTGTCCGAGGACCGGCGCATCCACTCGCTGTCGGACAAGCGCAAGCTGGCGCTCACTCACAACCTCGGTGGCTACCCGGGCGAGATGGTGTCGTTCATCTCGCTGCTCGGCGCCGAGCTCGACTGACGACTCCGCAGGGCTGACTCACTCGGGCAATGACGCCAGTAGTTCCTCGAGGTCAGAGGCGATACCCAGGGTCTCGGCCCACCGGCGCAGATGCTCTCGATCGAGGTCGTTGATCGCCGCCAGTTCGAAACAGTCTCTCCACTGGACCTCTGAGGCCGACTCGGTTCGCCAGCGCAGTTTGGAGAGGATGACGTCCTCGGGCGTCGCAACCCAGGTCGGAACCCCGAAGACCTCGGCTCGCACTCGTCGTCGGAGTCGCATCGCTTCGAACTCGTCATCGGCGGCGCACACGAAGATGTCGACCTTTCCCGCCGTGGTCGGATCGAGCACGTTGAACGATCCCGTCGCCGCCAACGCGGCGGTGGCGGCTCTGTGGGGTACATAGAGGTTCGCCGATTCGAGTGTCGGAACGAGGCCGGGTACCTCAGCGGGATCGACGAGGATGACCACGTCGATGTCCTGGGTCGACCGGATGAGCCCCCAATGGGAAGCGGCCACCGATCCGACGACGAGATGGTCGATGTCCAAGCGGTCGAGAGCATCGATGACCCTCTCGAACACGGAGGTGAAGCGGTTCACGGCTCTTCGAGATCGAGATCGGGGTAGACCGCTCGGGCCACGTCGGCCCCATGGGCGCGGCGCACGAACTCGGCGAGCTGTCGGCGTTCGTCGGCATCGGGCCGCGCACGGCGAATGGCATTCATCGCCATCTCGTCGAGTTCGCACTGGAACTCGAACCACAACGCATGCCGCTCGGCCGGAGTGAGCCGGCGGAGCGCCTGCATCTCCACCTTCCATGCGTCGACCGAGGTGTCATCGGGGATGCCTCGGGGTCGCACGTCACTCATGGTCGAGAGTGTACGGCTGGCCTGCGACAGCAGGGGGTGCGGCAGTCTCAGAGCCTTTCGATGATGGTGACGTTGGCCTGACCGCCGCCCTCGCACATCGTCTGCAACCCGTAGCGGCCCCCGGTGCGCTCGAGTTCGCACAGCAGGGTCGTCATGAGACGAACGCCGGTGGCGCCGAGCGGATGACCGAGGGCGATGGCGCCACCGTTCACGTTGACCTTCGACATGTCGGCTCCCAGGTCCTTCTGCCACGCCAGTACCACGGAGGCGAAGGCCTCGTTGATTTCGACCAGGTCGATGTCGTCGATGGACATGCCCGTCTTGGCCATTGCGCGT
>JBJTGD010000179.1:0-2577 GCA_046093735.1 Acidimicrobiia bacterium
GTGAGGACGCCGTCGACGACGAGTTCCTGCGCTATCGGCTGCGGGCGCTGTTCCGCGAGGCCCGCCACGCGGCCCGGGCCATCGAGGTGGGTGACGAGGTGAGTGAGGCCGACCTCGATGACCTGCACGCGCTGCTGGGCCACCGTCCCGCCGACTGGTTCGCCGGTGAGGAGGAACTGGAGCGGTTCGTGCTGGCCGACGACGGTGCCCACGATGTCGAACTGCTCGGCCTGTTCCATGCCCGCAACCTGCGGGCCCACCAGTTGCTGGGTCCGGCCGGATCGGCGATGGCCACCCACCTGCCCATCCAGACCTTCACCTGACGGTCGACGAGTCAGACGACGAGTCAGACGGTCAGGCCCACCTCGGTCCAGCCCCGCACCGTCGAGGTGTGCTGACGCACCGTCCGGGCCGGGTCGACCTCCCACTCCGGGTACCGACGCAGGGTCTCCTCCAGCGCGATCCGCCCCTCGGTGCGGGCCAACGACGCGCCGAGGCAGTAGTGCACGCCGTAGCCGAAGGTGACGTGCTTGCGGATGTCGCGGTGGATGTCGAACCGGTCGGCGTCGGGGTACTCGCGCTCGTCACGGCCGGCACTACCGGTGAGCAACAGCACCTTGGACCCGGCGGGGATGGGCACACCGTGCACCACGGTGTCGCGCATGACCCACCGGCCCTGCACCGGTGACGGCGCCTCGTAGCGCAGCAGTTCCTCGATGGCACCACCGATGAGCGAGGGATCGGCCACCAGTTCAGCCCGTTGGTCGGGATGCGCGGCGAGGATCACCGCGGCGTTGCCGAGGAGCCGCATGACCGTCTCGGTGCCGGCCACGTAGAGCAGGAGCGTGAACACCACCAGTTCCTCATCGGTCAACCGGCGGGTGGAGCCGTCGTCATCGGTGATCTCGGCGCCGATGAGCACGTTGATCATGTCGTCACCGAACACGGCCGGCGCCGCCTGATGCCGCTTGACCAGATCGAGCAGGTACTCGTGCACCCGCACCCGGGCCAGGAAGGCGATGTCGTTGATCATCCCCCGCTCGGGATCGATGTGGAACATCTCGTCGATGTTGACGCGTTGTTCCTCGCGCTCGTCCTCGGGCACACCCACCAATCGGGAGATGATGCGCGACGGCAACTGGGCGGCGAAGTCCTGCACGTAGTCGAACGACGGACGCCCGAAGAGGCCGTCGAGCAACTCGGCGCTGACCTCGCGCACGTGGTCGTCGAGCATCGCCATGCGACGCGGGGTGAAGGCCCGGGACACCAACTGTCGGTACGTGGTGTGCTCCGGCGGATCCATGAAGATCATCTGCCCCGACCCCACGAGATGCGGACCCATCAGTTCCAGCACCGTGCCGTGCGACGAGGAGAACGTGGCCGTGTCGCGGGAGGCGGCCTCGACGTCGGCGTACCGCGACAGGGCCCAGAAGTCGAAGTGGTCGTTGCGATAGACGGGCGCCTCGTCGCGCAGGCGCTTCCATGTGGGATGGGGATCGTCGTCGAGGACGGCGTCGTAGGGGTCCCAGTGGAGATCGGCGGGCTGCATCGTTCAGGCCGTTCCGTGCAGGAACCTGACGATCGACGTGGCCGGCGGGAAGGCCTCGGTCAGGCCGGCTCCGTCGAGACCGGCATCGACGATGATGGTCTGACCACTGATGTAGCGGGCGGCGTGGCTGCCGAGGAAGGCCATCACGTCACCCTGCTCGGCCGGCGTGGACGGCCCGACGCCGATCTCGTCGCGGACGTCGGAGCCGAACGACAGCCACAGGTCCTCGTTGGAACGGGCCAGCGGCGTGTCGGTGGGGCCGGGGCAGATGGCATTGATGCGCACTCCCCGCTTGCCGAACTCGTAGGCGCGCGAGGCGACGAAATAGCACATGGCCTGCTTGGAGAACATGTAGTGGTTGTGGCGGGGATTGGCCTGCATCCACACCACACCCGAGTCGAAGTCGGTGGTGTCGACGTAGTCGCGCACCGTGTCGATGTTGGCCAGCCATCCGAGTCCGGCCGAAGACGAGATCATGGTGATCGACGAACCGGGCGGCAGCATGGCGCCGGCGAACAGTCGGTCGATGAGGTGGCGGTGGCCGAGGAAGTTGATGCGCTCGATGCCCTCGGTGCCGTCGGCCACGCCGGCGCAGGAGAACAGGGCGTCGACCGGCCCCCCGTAGGCGTCGACGGCGTCATCGATGGCGAGTCGGTCGCGCAGGTCGACGACGATCGAGGTGAACCCGTCGACGGGGACGTGGTCCATCACCACGACCTCGGCCCCGAGCGACGCCACCTGCTCGGCCGCCGCCGCCCCCATGCCGGTGGCACCGCCCACCACCAGCACCCGCCGGCCGTCGTAGCGGAAGATCTCGTTCCCCATGTGCCTGCTCCCCCGGTCCGACCGCAGAGCGATCCGAGGAGCCGAGCATAGGATCGATCGCACAGCGACCCAGCACGGCATCGAGGCCGTGCTCGCCGTCGAGGGGGATCCATGAGCGAGTGGTGGCACGAGGAACGACTGTTCATCGACGGGCAGTTGGTGACCGCCACCGGAGGTCGCACCTACCCCAACGTGAACCCGGC
>JBJTGD010000180.1:0-4069 GCA_046093735.1 Acidimicrobiia bacterium
CGCGCCTGCGCGGGAACGGCCGCCACCACCTCCGGCTCGAACCATCCGAGACCGCACATGAACGACACACCCACCACGTGCGCAGCCAGGAACCATGCCGCCATCGTCAGCCCCGCCGACGCGGGAGCGGCACCAGCGCCCGGGTACGCGCTGCGTAGGCGGCGAACTCGGGTCGACGTTCGAGACTGCGGGAATCGAGCCTGGGAATCGACGCGGCGAGGACCATGACCGTCATCGCCAACGGTCCGATCACCGTCCACCACCAGGCCGGCGACGCAGCCACAGCGAAGAGCCACAGCGACCACCAGAAGCACAACTCACCGAAGTAGTTGGGATGTCGCGACAGCGACCACAGACCTCGGTCCATCACCTGACCCGGCGTCTTGGAGCGCCGGAACCGACGCATCTGCTCATCGGCGACGAACTCGATTCCCGCGGCCGCCAGTCCGACGATCACGGCGATCACATCCAGCACACCAACACTTCGTTCACCCCACACCAGCGCCGGCACCATGGAGAGCGAACCGAGGAACACGACGGAGCACGGGAACAGGTGCACTCCGAACAGCGAGATCAGCGGTTTCGGACCCTTGGTGTACATGTCCACATAGCGCCAGTCCTCGTGGTGCAGTCCGGGCCAGTCGCGCCACCAGTTCGTGGTCAGCCGGATCGCCCACACCCACACGACCACCAGCACCAGCACGATCCGCAGGGTCGGCACGCCCTCGGCGTGATGTGCGGCGAGCCAGGTGGCGGCGAAGGCGGGGAGCACGCTCCACCACGCGTCGAACATCGAACCGTTGTCGAGTGCCATCGACCACACCCAGATCACCAGAGCCGATGACAGGTAGCCGAGACCCAATGCCAGCACGGGTCGATCGCCGCCACAGACACCGGCCACGACGGCGGCCACGGCCACGGCGGTGACATAGGCGACGGCCACCACCACCACCGAGCCGGCACGACCCGATCCGCTCTCCGAGCCCTCGCCCGCTCATGGCACCTCCCGCTGTCGACGTAGGTCCAGTGTCCCAGGGGGGTTGACCCCCGGACGGGATTCCTCGGTGCCCACCGACCGAGATCGGCACCAACGCAGGGCCGAGACCGGCAGTGGATCCGATACCGGCACCGTCACCTCCACCGGACGGTTCTGAGACGCCTCACCACACCCGGCGCCTCTGCGCGCCTCGTCGACGGACACGCAGCGATTCGGCCCGCTCGGCCGGCGTCACCACCGGGGTGTCGACCGGGAGATGGGACCGCACCTCGGCCAACGGCACCTTGGTCACCTGCGGATCGGGGTGGTCGCTGGCCCGGTTCCATCGCAACTGGATGACACCGGAGGGCAGCCCGGCGACGTCGAGCCAGTTGGGCACTCCGGGATCGACGTGGGCGATCACGGCCCGGAACCGACCATCGGCATCGATGCGCGCCTGATGGTCGTGGAGGCTCGACTGTCGGTTCACCCAGTCGACGGTGCAGAAGCGATCGTCGGCCACGAGGATCTGCCAATAGCGACTGGTGCGGGGCAGATCGGTCTCCACGATCAGCGCCTCGTCGGCGGCGATGCGGTGGATCCCGTCGTAGTAGGCCTGCGCCGGCAACGCGCCGAGTTTGTCGATCATCGAAGAGCGAGTGAGCACGTTCTCCCCATGATGCTCTCGGTAGTACTCGACCAGGCCCATGTCGAACTCGATGGTGCCGATCACCCACTCGGCGAGATCGGAGAAACGCCGAGCGATCTCGGCCGCCGACATGTCGGCACCGGTGCGGTCGAGACGTTCGATGACCACGCGCGCGTCCTGCTCGCCGATCCAGTCACACGAGCACTTGCGCATGAGCAGCCGGTGCGTTCCCTCGTGCAGTTGCCACCAGTCCCCCTCGTAGCCGGCGGGGCGCTCGGCACTGAGCAGCACACTGAACGATCCGTCGGCGCCGAGGGTGAGATCGTCGAGGTCGCCGGTGGCCTTGGCCGGGCCGCCGGCCAGCACGCTGGTGGGGCTCATCATGTCGTAGGGCTGCTGGGTGATCTCCACAAAGCGGCTGGTGCCCCGGAAGCCGGAGATCTCGTAGACCCCGGCGGTGTCGACCTCGGTGGTGAGGTACACGTAGTCGGGGTCGGGACCGCCCTGGTTGTAGGCGTAGTTCCACAGCGGCATGAACACCGGACGGTCGGCGTCGGTGTACACGCGACACAGGTAGCCCTCCGACAGCATGGCCAGCGCCAGTCGGTACATGTCCTGGCGTTCATCCTCGGTGGCTCCGTCAGGACGCCAGGTGGACAGCAGTCGGTCCCCAACCGACTCCAGCATCCGCATCTGTTCGGCCCAGTCGGGAAGTGCGGTCATGTTCAGTCCTCGATGTCGACGTCGAAATGGGAGATGTAGAAGCCGTAGTCGTCACGCAGACCGGCGGCGGTGAGGCCGAACTGCTCAGGGGTGTAGGCGTGGGTCCCGCGGGCGCCGCTGCGATTGGTGACGCGCCATCGTTCCACCGCAGCGGCCAGTTCGTCGGACGGCTCGAGACCGGCGAACTCGCCGATTCGTCGCACCACCCCGACCGGATCGGCGATGGTCTCGGCGTGGTTGATGTCGAGGAAACGATCCTCACCCAGACGGGCGCGAGCGGCGATGAGCATCTCCAGACCGGTCCGGAGGTGCTCCGAGATCTCGGCCCCGACGCGGTGCAGATCGCGTTCGGTGCGAGGTGTCGGGAAGATCGATGACACCAGCGACGAGTACGACGGCACCACCCGCGCCGGGTCGCGATGGCACATCACGAACCGCACATCGGGATAGGCGGCGACGATGGCTTCGGGATGGAACTTGTGATGGGGCGACTTGAACAACCAGCGCGACGGCGGCCGTTGCGAGCCGAGCACACCGACGACACGTCGGTGGTAGCGGAACGTCTCGGTCTGGTCGGCGCTGCGCCACCACGCGTGGTAGCCCCACACCGGCAGCGTCATCTGCTGACCATGGAAGGCCATGCCCAGTACTTCGGAGTCCTCGGCCGCGGCATCGATCTCGTAGAGATGCATGGCATGGATCTCGGCCGGGACCCGGGCATCGGCGGCCAACTGTTCGATGCGACGCCGATCCTCGTGTTCACGCCCGAGTACCGGTGGCGGCACCGGTTCGGTCTGCTCCCACATGCGCAGGGGCCGCAGCCGCGCATCGAGCGAGAGCATGTTCCCCAGGGCCGTCGTGCCGGTGCGGGGCAGACCGATCACGTCGATCGGGCCGGTGACCGCAGTGGCGTCGACGCCGGGATGCTCGACGCACCAACGCTCGAGCCGGAGCCGGTTGACGAGACGTCGTCGGAGCAGGCCGATCACGGCTTCGTCGGTGGAGGGATCGAGATCGGCATCGGCGTCGAGACTGTCGAGCAGCACCTCGAGACCGGGGCGGAAGTCACCGGGTCCGAAGTCGTCGAGCCCCAAGGTGGCGACGGCGTCGTCGAGGAGTTGCTCGGCCGTCGGGTACCGACCCACGGGGCGTCCCCGCTCAGCGGGGCTGACGCCCGGGGTCGAGGGCGATCATGGGATCGGCGGCGGAGAGGGTGACCGTGGCCGTGGCCCGGGCGATCTCCTCCTCGATCGGTCCCACCGTGCCGTCGAACGAGGCGGGCCCGCCGGGCTCGAGCTCGCGCACTTCGGGGGGGAGTCCGATGCGGTCGAGGATGTCGAGGAATGGTCGGGGATCGAGTTGTTCGACGTTGACCATCGAGCCCACATCCCAGGTGCCGTCGGCCACCAGCAGTGCTGCGGCCACCGGGGGCACACCGGCGGTGTAACTGATGCCCTGTGACTCCACCTCGGCGTAGGCCTCGGTGTGATCGGAGATCTGATGGATGAACACCTCGCGGGGCCGGCCGTCCTTGGTGCCCTTCACCACGTTGCCGATGCACGTCTTGCCCACGTACCCGGCGGCCAGCGTCTGGGGATCGGGCAGCACGGCCTTCACCACCTTGAGCGGCACGACCTCGGTGCCGTCGGCCAGCGCCACCGGCTCGTGCGAGAGCAGTCCGAGCGTCCGCAGCACCGTGAACACGTTGATGTAGTGATTGC
>JBJTGD010000181.1:0-2320 GCA_046093735.1 Acidimicrobiia bacterium
GCTGCGGCAGATCGGCCGCTCACCCAGGGCTGGCATCTTCCTCTACTCCTACCCTTCGAAGGTGTAGACCTCCCTCGCCACCCGGGACTCGTTGTCGAACATCGTGGGTCGGGACATGGCTGTTGACCTCGGAACGGCCAACACTCTGATCTATGTGCGCGGCGAGGGCATCGTGCTCAACGAGCCCTCGGTGGTGGCCGTCAATGTGAAGGACGGTCGCCCGGTGGCTGTCGGCGCCGAGGCCAAGCGCATGATCGGTCGCACGCCATCGCACATCCAGGCGATCCGTCCCCTCAAGGACGGCGTCATCGCCGATTTCGAGATCTGCGAGAAGATGCTGCGCTTCTTCATCCAGAAGGTCCACACGTCGAAGTGGGCCAAGCCCCGAATGGTGATCTGTGTCCCCTCCGGGATCACTCCGGTCGAGCAGCGCGCCGTGCAGGAGGCGGCCGAGTTCGCCGGTGCGCGCAAGCCCGCCTACATCATCGAGGAACCGAGGGCCGCGGCCATCGGGGCCGGGCTGCCGGTGCAGGATCCGACCGGCAACATGATCGTCGACATCGGGGGTGGCACCACCGAGGTCGCCGTGATCTCGCTCGGTGGTGTGGTGACGTCGCAGTCGGCCCGGGTCGGCGGTGATGCCATCGACACGGCGATCATCAACTACATCAAGAAGGAATACAGCCTCGCTCTGGGCGAGCGCACGGCCGAGGAGGTCAAGATCGCTCTCGGTTCGGCGTGGCCGCTGGAGACCGAGCTGCACGCCGAGATCCGGGGACGCGATCTGGTGACGGGTCTGCCCAAGACGATCCTGAGCAACACCGAGGAGATCCGCGAAGCGATCGAGGAGCCGGTGTCGGCGATCGTCGATGCGGTCAAGGTGACGTTGGACAAGACCCCTCCCGAACTCTCGGCTGACATCATGGAGCAGGGAGTCGTCCTCGCCGGTGGTGGGGCGCTGCTCACCGGGATCTCCGAGCGGCTCGAGCACGAGACGGGCATGCCCATCGTCATCGCCGAGAACCCCTTGTTCGCAGTGGCGATCGGTTCCGGTCAGTCACTCGAGGAGTTCGATGCGCTCAAGGGTGTGCTGTTCTCGTCCAGCCCACACTGACGTCGCTCATGCGCGGTGACGCCGGGAAGGGGCGCGCGCGTCTCACGATCGTCCTGCTCGTGGTGACGGCGGTGGCGCTCCTGACGCTCGACGGTCGCGGGTCGGGGCCCATCGGGACGATCCGTTCCGGCGCGATGGAGGTGTTGTCGCCCGTCGGCTCGGCGGCGTCGTCCATCACGTCTCCATTGCGCGAGGCGTGGACGAGTGCGTTTGACTTTGGCGCGACCAAGAAGGAGAACGACGCGCTCCGGGAGGAGAACGATCGCCTGAAGGGTGCGATCGTCGCCAACTCCATCGCCTCCGAGCAACTGCAACAGCTACTGCAACTGGTGGGCATTCCCTTCGTCGGCAACACGCCGGTGGTGCACACACGAGTGCTCACCTCCGGTCCCGGGAACTTCGGCACCACCGTCGAGTTGGATCGCGGTTCGTCGTCGGGGATCGCCCGCAACATGCCCGTCGTCACCGGGCAGGGTCTCATCGGCAAGGTCATCGAGGTCACGGACTCGCGCTCGGTCGTGTCCCTCGTCTCCAGCGGCTCGTTCTCGATCGGCTTCTCGGTGATCGGCACGTCGGCCGTCGGTCTGGCCCGGGGTACCGGTTCGGACAGCGTGATCCGGGGCACCAACATCGACTCGCGCAAGGGCGTCGAGGCCGGACAGATCGCCGTGACCAGTGGTCTCGCCGGTAGTCCGTTCCCCCCGAACCTCCCCATCGGCACCTTGACCAGCCTTCGGTCCAACGATGCGGCCCTGGAATCGACGGTCGACATCGCCCTGTTCGCCTCGCTCAACGACCTCGTCTATGCCGACGTCGTGTTGTGGACTCCGGCCGACTGACATGGACCATCCCGCTCTCCGCTACCTGCTGTGTGTCGGCACGACCGCCGTGCTGCAGTACGCGTTGGTGTCCCAGTTCCGACTCCTCGGCGTGAGCGTCGATCTCCTGCTGGTGTTGGCCATCGCCGCCGGGATCCACAGTGGTCGGGAGCGAGGCGCCCTCGTGGGCTTTGCCTGTGGTCTGTCACTGGATCTCATGGTGGTGACCCCCTTCGGGCTCGGAGCGATCTCCTATCTGCTGGCGGCGGTGGTGGCATCGCTCATGGCCGGGCCACGGTGCACGCCGCCCGACGGCTCCTCGGCGTGGGGGCCCTGACGGCGGCCGTGGCGGGAACCCTGGTGTACGCCCTCGGTGGCGCCGTGCTGG
>JBJTGD010000182.1:0-4980 GCA_046093735.1 Acidimicrobiia bacterium
TCATAGGCGGCCAGTCCGACGCCAGTGCCCACCATGCGCATGACCTCGGCGAGTCCCAGGCAGTAGTGACGGTTGCGATCGACGATGTCGATCCAGATCTCGAGGAGGTTGAGCGGAAGCGACAGTTCCTGGTCATAGCGCTTGAGGAAGTTGCGCACTCGCCAACTCTCGAACGTGCTGCCTGCTCCCGAGCGGAAGCAGGCCGGGATCCCATACCCCGCCGCCCACATGTACGACGTGATCGGATTGAGATCCGGATATCGGTCGCGGATCGGTTGGATGGACACCCATCCGACGTTGAGCCTCTTCCAGTTGCGGGCCACCTGTTGGGCGTTGACGAGGTTCTGCTCCCACCACAGCATCTCGTCAGCGGGCAGTGCGGCGCGGATGGAAGCGATGTCGGTGATGTCCCACGCCATGATGAGCCGGTCCTCGGCGATGGCCTGGTCGCGCAGTCCTCGCAGGATCTCGGCCGGGTCGCCCATCGGCAGGTCGCGGTTGCGGGAGCGTTGACGTGACATCCGCTCGAGGTCAGGGGTGACGATGCTGGCGTTCCACCGCCCCTCGCATGCCGAGCCGAGCACTGCGGCGTTACCGTGCATGTTGGCGACGAAGTCGATGTAGATGGCGCGCTGCGCCGTGGTCGAGTTGATCCAGATCTTCCGTGTGGTCATGTCCGTTCTCCCGGTTCGATGGGTGCTGCCATTTCCATCGATGACCGATCAGCGGACACTTCGCAACCGGATCGGGCCGTTTCGCGACCTTTCCCCTCCCCTACGGGGAGGGGAACTTTTTTTCGTAGCGACCCCTCAGGAGCCCGTTCGTTCGGGCAAACGGCGCGGTCCGATGCGGATGGCGACGGCCACGAGACCGGCGGCGACGAGCGTGCCGATGACCCGGGCGACGATCGTCTGATCGGTGGAGTAGCCGATGATGTGGAAGAGGAAGAGCACGAAACCGGTGATGCCGATGACTGCGATGCCGTAGGAGGAGACAACGAAGGCGAGCACCACGAAGGCCGAGCCCGAGGCCAGCAGCACCGACGCCTCGGTGCCCGGATCGAACCGGTTGAGGATGAATCCGGCGATGACCACGCCGATGAGCGTTCCCGCCACGCGCAGGATGATGCGGTTCACGGTGCCGTCGAAGTCGGGGCGAGTGATCCACGCCGCGGTCATGGGGATCCAGTACGAGTGGGGCAGTGACGTCTCCTCGGCGATGACGGTGGCCACCATGATCACCACGGCGAGACGCACGGCGTGGAGCACGTAGGCATCGACCCGGGTGAAGTGCGGACGCAGCCGGGAGACGAGCGTGTCGGTGGCGGCGGACACGATCGGTCGGACGCGGTCGTCGGGTGGTGCGGATCGTCGGCCCAACGCGTTCGACACAACGTGCTCGAGGGTGGCGCTGGTGATGAGCAGCGCCGAGCCGATGGCCATGCACACGAAGTTGGCGGTGCTACCCAGCAGGTCGATGGGCGAGCCGCTGAAGATGGTGAACACCACCAACGTCAGTACGCCGGCTCGCAGCCATGCCGGGCCGAGGGATCCGATGAATCCGCACACCAGCGCCACTGCCCCGGCGACGATGACGTGGACGACGATGCGGTTCGACACGAATCCGCCCAGCAGCGCGGCGGGGGCGATGGCCACGCTGGTTCCGGCCATCACGACGATGCGTCGGGAGAAGTCCCGGTCGGTATCGCTCATCGCCGTGAACAACATCCCGACGCCCATGGGTAGGGCGGCCCGGATGTCGGCGTGACCGATCACGATCGACAGCACCACGGCCATGACGATGGCGGCACGCAACGGTCGGTGGACCTCGAACGTCGAGCGATCGACGTCGCGCAGCAGGTCCCACACTCGTCGCAGGAACGTCACCGGATGAGCGTAGGCGGGCGCCGTCGGACGTCGGGAGGAAGGCGGTCGGGTGGACGGCGGTCGAGTGGACAGAGCTGGACCCAAGAGATGTGGAGCGCCCGACCGTCACTGGCAGGATGAGGCCATGTCGTCACGACTGCCCACCTACTTCGTCTCGCACGGCGGCGGTCCCTGGCCGTGGATCGTCGATCAGATGCCCGGTGACTGGACGTTGCTCACCGAGTCGCTGCGGGTTATGCCCGTCGACATCGGACGGACCCCGCGCGCCGTGCTGTGCGTCTCGGCCCATTGGGAGACCGACGTGTTCATCGTGCAGACCGATCCGCACCCGTCGATGATCTACGACTACGGCGGCTTCCCCGAGTCCACCTATTCATTGCAGTACCCGGCTCCCGGATCCCCCGAGGTGGCGGCTCGGGTGGTCGAGTTGCTCGGCGGCGCGGGCATCGCCGTGCGCACCGATGCCGAGCGAGGTTTCGATCACGGCATGTACGCACCGTTGTACGTGTCGTGGCCCGAGGCCGACGTGCCCGTCCTGCAGCTGTCGATCCTGCGTTCCTACGACGTCGACGCGCACCTCGCTGCCGGTCGGGCGTTGGCGCCCCTGCGCAATGAGGACGTGTTGCTCGTCGGCAGCGGCTTCTCGTTCCACAACCTGTCGTTGTTCGGTCCGGCCGGACAGGAACCGTCACGACAGTTCGACGAGTGGTTGGCCGACACGATGCTGCGATCCGATCCGGCCCAGCGCATCGAACGTCTGCGCCACTGGGAGTCGGCGCCCAGCGCTCGGATCGCCCATGCCGCCGAGGACCATCTGGTGCCGTTGTTCGTCGCCGTCGGGGCGGCGGAGGGCGAGGAGGCCGTGCGGGTGTACCACGAGGACGACTTCTGGGGCGGGTGGTTGTCGGCGTCGAGCTACCGGGTGGGCGCGCTGCCCGACCGCGTCGCCGTCTGACGCTCGGCGTTCCGACGTTTCGCCGACTGGCTTGCGGCTCAGGCCGGGTCGGCGCCCTTCTGCCACGGCCAGCGACCGCTCACCTCGAGCTCGAGCGTGAACGACAGGAATGAACGGATGGCGACGATGGCGGCCAGCACACCGACCTCACTGAACGTCGGGTTGGTGGCCACCGTCCTGATGATGTCGCCGGCCACCAGGAACTCCAGTCCCAGCAGGATCGCCCGACCGGTGTCGGCCCGAAGTCGTCGGTAGGGAATGAGGCCGCGAGCGCCGTCGGCGAACCCCTTGAGATAGCGGCCCAGTGCCAGCACCAGCCCGATGACCATGACGGCGACGCCGAGCACATCGATCGTCTCGCCGACCCGTTCCACCCATGTCTGCCATTCCATGGCTCCATGGTGGTACCCGCCCGTCGATCACCCGGGGATGGCGCATCGACGCGGGCAGCCTGACCGGGTGGAGCGCGACAACGACACGACGGCCATCGAAGTGACCGTGACCTGTGCCTCGGCCGACGAGGCGGCGGTGATCGCACAGTCCGTCGTCGACGCCGGACTGGCGGCCTGCGCCAAGTCGTGGCCGGTGGCCAGCACGTTCCGATGGAACGGCGCCGTCGAGTCCGCCGACGAACACCTCTTGGTGCTCACCACCGTCGTGGGTCGGTTCGACGAGGTGTGCGAGCGCGTCGGTGCACTCCATTCCTATGGGCTGCCGGCCATCACCGCGGTGCCGGTGCACGCATTCGGCCCCGGTGTGGCCGAGTGGATCGCGGAGTCGACCGGATGATGAAGCTCAAGAAGCTGGTGCGACTCTCCATCCTCGACTGGCGCACCAGCGCCGTTCGCGAAGTGGCCTGTCACCCTGGCGCGAGCTCGAGCCGTGGAATGAGCGTGATCAGCCGCCGGCCTCGCGGATGCGACTGATCACCCACATCGTGTCGACGTCGGTGGAGATCATGTGAGCGCGCAACCGCGTGATCGACTCGATGCGCTCGGTCTCGTCGGTGCCGATGGTGCGGTGGTGATGATCGAGTGCCGAGGGTGCGTAGAGCACGGCGGCGATCGGCCGGGCGGCCCGGATGCGATCGAAGGCCTCGATGGGATCGATGCCATCGGCCAGCAGGATCCGGTAGGCCAGCGACGGTGCGCGATTCACGCCCATGTGGCAGTGCACCACCACTCGGCCACCGGCGTTGCGGGCCCGCTCGGCTGCGGCCAGTCCGGCCTCCCACCAGGTGTCGCTCTGGGCGCCGCCGTCATCGTGTGTGCCTAGCCACGTGTACGTGATCTCGGGGGCGTAACGGTTGACGAAATCGATGTCCTGCCACTCACCTCGCACATCGACGATGTGGGTGATGCCGGCCTCCTGCCAGATGCGCAACTGGTCGAGGGCGACGTCGGTACCGACCTCGGTGGCCAGATCGCCACTGACGGCCAGCCACGGCTCGACGAAGCACAGGGTGCGCCAGATGTCGTGGGGTTGGACGGGTTCGTTGGGATCGGTGGGTTCTGGTTGTGTGGTCATGTTCATCATGTGTGAGTAACGCATCGGAGAGGCGATTCTGTGCTCTCACCTTCTTCTCACCTGGTTCGCCCAGACTGCCCGGCATGAGCGACTCCTCTGACACCCCCGAGACCCCTGAGACCCCTGAGACCGAGCCGACGCCGGAAGTGGCCTCGACCCCCTTCGAGTCGACGGCGACGCCGGCCGAATCGGCGAGCGCCGAAGGTGGCTCGTCACGCTCGGGCATCTGGAAGTACCTCGGCGTGGGCGCCATCGGTGTCGTCGTCGGCGCACTGTTGGCCGGTGCCATCGCTTGGGGCTTCGGCGATGACGGGAACGACCGGGGTGGCGACCGTCGTTCGCAGGGCCAGTACCAGGACGGCGGGAAGATGGACGGCGGGAAGATGGACCGCGGCGGCATGGATGTCGGTCGTGGCGGTCGAGGCGGTCGCGGCCAGATGCCCGGTGGTCAGATGCCCGGTGGTCAGGCTCCCGGTGGTCGGACGCCGACGCCGGCTCCCTCTCCGACTCCTGCGCCGACTCCCACGCCGACTCCCACGCCACAGAACCAGGGCTGACGTCGGCGACGCTCAGATCGTCGTAGGCGGTGCCGTCGGTGGCAGGGCCGACGGC
>JBJTGD010000183.1:0-11445 GCA_046093735.1 Acidimicrobiia bacterium
GCTCAACCAGATCGAGTCGGCCACTGGTGGTCGCTTCCATCCCAACTTCGATCGCATCGGTGGCCTGAAGGACGATCTCCCCAAGGGATGGATCGAGTCCTCGCACCTGGCCATGGCCCGTCTCCTCGCCTTCTGCGACGAGATGGAGGACCTCCTCATCGGCAACGAGATCTTCCAGGCCCGTACCCGCGGTATCGGTGTGATCCCGGCCGAGATCGGCCTGTCCTACGGACTGTCGGGCGCCAACCTGCGCGCCTCGGGCGTCGACTGGGACCTGCGGCGGGATTCCTGCCCTCCCGGTCTGGTCTACGACAAGGCCGACTGGAAGGTGTGGACGCATCCCGATGGCGACTGCTTCGCCCGTACCTGGGTGCGACTGCAGGAGACCCGCGAGGCCGCCAAGATCGTCACCCAGTTGCTCGACACGATCCCGTCGGGCCCGGTGATGGCCAAGGTGCCCCGCATCATCAAGGTGCCCGAGGGCGAGGCCTACGTGGCCACCGAGAACCCGTTGGGCGAGATGGGCTACTACGTCGTGTCCAAGGGTGATCTCGTGCCGTTCCGGGTGAAGATCCGTTCGGCGTCGTTCAACAACATCTCCATCGTCCCGTGGGTCGCTCGTGGCGCCTACGTCCCCGACCTGATCTCGATCCTGGGCAGTCTCTACTTCATCCTGGGTGACATCGACCGATGACACTCCTGCTCGCCGCGTCCTTCGACCCGCCGTACTGGCTGTCGACGCTGATCAAGGTCCTCGTGATCAGCGCGGTCGTCCCCACCACGGCGCTGATCCTCGGCATGGTCTTCCTGTTCAAGATCATGTCGTGGATGCAGAGCCGGCTCGGTCCGCAGGAGGCCGGTCCCCGCGGCACGCTGCAGTTGCTGGCCGACGGCGTGAAGTTCCTGCAGAAGGAGGACATCGCACCCGACGGCGCCGATCTGCGCGTGTTCCGGATCGCCCCGCTGGTCGTGCTGATGTCCACGCTGCTCCTCTACGTCGCTCTGCCGGCCTCCATGCATCTCGTGGTGGCCAACCTCGACGTGGGCGTGTTCTACGTGCTGGCCGTGTCGTCACTCTCGGTCATCGGTGTGCTCATGGCCGGCTACGGCTCGGCCAGCAAGTACTCGCTCATGGGCGCGCTGCGGGCCGCCGGCCAGCTCATCGCCTACGAGTTGCCGATGGTGCTGGCCGTCATCGGAGTGGTCATCCAGGCCGGCACCCTGAGCCTGAACGGCATCGTCGTGCAGCAGGCCGACGGCGCCATCTTCGGCTGGACCGGCATCGGCTTTCCCTACATCCTCACCCAGTTCGTGGGTTTCTTCATCTTCATCGCCGCCGTGCAGGCGGAGTTGACGCAACCGCCGTTCGACATGCCGGTGGCCGAGTCCGAGATCGTGAGCGGTTACCAGGTGGAGTACACCGGTTTCCGGTTCCTTCTCTTCTTCCTGGCCGAGTTCGCCACCGCCTTCGTGTTCGCCGGCATCGCCGCCGTGCTGTTCCTCGGCGGTTGGGCCGTTCCGTGGCTGGAGACCTCCAGCGACTGGTACTACGTGCTGGGTCCGGCGGTCCTGTTCGCCAAGGTGATGCTGGTGTCGTTCCTCATCTTCTGGGTGCGGTTCACCTATCCCCGTTTCCGTGAGGACCAGCTGCAGTCGTTCGCCTGGAAGTTCCTCATCCCGCTGGCGCTGGTCAACATCGTCATCACCGGAATCCTCAAGGTGGTCCTCTGATGCCGCCCCGTCCCAAGGTTCCCGGTCTCGTCAAGGGTCTCGGCGTCACGTTCGGCGAGATGGTCAAGACCCTCAAGGACGGACCTCAGACCACCCGTTACCCCCACGAGCGCGAGGACCCGGCGCCCCGGGCGCGCGGTGTCATCGCATTGCATGAGGAGAACTGCACCTCGTGCATGCTGTGCGCCCGCGAGTGCCCCGACTGGTGCATCTACATCGAGGCGCACAAGACGCTGGCGCCCCCCCGACGCGAGGGCGGCAAGCCCCGTCAGGTCAACACCCTCGACCGGTTCGACATCGACTTCTCGCTGTGCATGTACTGCGGGATCTGCGTCGAGGTGTGCCCGTTCGACGCCCTGTTCTGGAGCCCCGAGCACGAGTATTCGGAGATCCGCATCGCCGATCTGCTCCATGACAAGTCGCGACTCGATCAGTGGATGCAGACGGTGCCCGACTTCGAGCCCTACGAGTCCGGTTCCGAGGCCAAGGTACGGAAGGTGCCGCGCTGATGTTCGCCCTCCTCGTCGCCCAGAACATCGCCTTCTACGTGATCGCGGCGATCATGGTCCTGTCCGCCATCCGGGTGGTCACCACCCAGAACGTGATGCACGCGGCGCTGTGGCTGGTCATCGTGCTGGCCGGTGTGGGGGCGCAGTTCATCCTGCTGGCCGCCGAGTTCGTGGCCATCACCCAGGTGCTCGTCTACCTCGGCGCCATCATCGTGCTGTTCCTGTTCGGGATCATGCTCACCCGCACCCAGGCCGGTGATGCCCGGGATGCCGATCACCGCGGATCGGTGAAGATCGGCGCCCTCGTGGTCGGTCTCGCCCTTCTCGGTCTGCTCTCGTTCACGCTCATCGACGGGTTCCGGGGAAGTGAGTTCGGTGACATGGTCGTGCAGACCACGGCCGAGGTCAGTGACTCCATCTTCTCCACCTATCTCGTGCCCTTCGAGGTGCTGTCGGTGCTACTCCTGGCCGCCCTCATCGGGGCCATCGTCCTGGCGAGGCGCGACTGATGTTCCTGAACCAGTTCCTCCTCCTCGCCGCCGTCCTGTTCTGCATCGGTCTCTACGGCGTGCTCGTGCGACGCAACGCGGTGCTCGTTCTCATGTCGATCGAACTCATCCTGAACTCGGTCAACATCAATCTCGTGGCCTTCGGTGCGTGGTGGAGCAGTAGCGATGGGGCCAACTACTCGGGCCAGGTGTTCGCCCTGTTCGTCATCGCCGTGGCTGCCGCCGAGGTGGGAGTGGGACTCGCCCTCGTGCTCCTGATCTTCCGCAACCGAAAGAGCATCGCCGTCGATGAACTCGACGCGTTGAAGGGCTGATCGTGTTGAACATCATCGACAAGGTCTGGATCATCCCCGCCCTCATGGCCGCGTCTTTCGCGGTCATCCTGTTCTTCGGCAAGCGGCTGGGCACGAAGGCCACCGCCGGGATCGGCATCGGCGCCGTCTCGGTCTGTCTCGTGCTGTCGGTGGTGGTGGCCGGACAGTGGATCAACCGCGTGAACCATCCGCCGACCGGCGCAGCACTGGCCGCCGACGTCGTCCGGGCCAACGGCCTGACCCCGCAGGACGGCGCCACGATCGCCGGTGAGATCGAGGGGGCCACCACCGAGTCAGGCAAGACGGTCACCTCGGAGTCGTCGGAGTCGGCCGAACACGGTGGCGAACACGGTGGCGAGAAGGGTGGTGAGCACGAGTCGGTGCCGCCGGTGGTGCGAACGGCCACCTGGTTCACGATCGGAGGGATCGACTTCGAGATCGGGACCCTGGTCGACGGCCTGGCGGCGATGATGCTCATCACCGTCTGCATCATCTCGCTGCTGGTGCACATCTACTCCACCGAGTACCTGCACGGGGATGTGCGCTTCACGCACTACTACGCCTTCCTGTCGCTGTTCACGGCGTCGATGCTGTTCTACGTGCTGAGCTCCAACACCCTCCAGATGCTGGTGGGCTGGGAGTTGGTGGGCGTCTGTTCGTTCGGACTGATCGGTCACTGGTGGGAGGAGAAGAAGAACACCGACGCGGCGCTCAAGGCGTTCCTCACCAATCGCGTGGGCGACATGGGCCTCATCGTCGGCGTGATCATCACCTTCTTCGCCGCCGGGGGGAACAGCTTCAACGTCCTGCACCTCAACGAGTACGCGCTGTCCGGTGGAGCCAACACCACATTGCTGCTCATCGGTGCGCTGTGCCTGTTCGGCGGTGTCACGTCGAAGTCCGGCCAATTCCCGCTGCACACTTGGTTGCCCGACGCCATGGCCGGTCCCACCCCGGTGTCGGCCCTCATCCACGCCGCCACCATGGTGGTCGCCGGCGTGTACCTGATCGCTCGTCTCTACGCGGTGTTCTTCAGCGGTCTGGCCATCGGTAGCAGTTCGCTGCACTACGTGGCCTTCATCGGAGGCTTCACCACCATCATCGGTGGCGTGTTGGCCTTCGTGCAGTGGGACCTCAAGAAGGTGCTGGCCTACTCGACCATCTCGCAGCTGGGCTACATGGTCATGGCCCTCGGTGTGGGCGCATGGACGGCCGGCGTCTTCCACCTGTTCACGCACGCCTTCTTCAAGGCCTGCCTGTTCCTCGGTGCCGGTTCGGTGAGCCACGCCTGCCATCACACGTTCGACATGCGCGAGATGGGTGGGCTGCGCAAGAAGATGCCCGTCACTCACGGCACGTTCCTGGTGGCGACCCTCGCGCTGGCCGGCATCTTCCCGTTGGCCGGTTTCTGGTCGAAGGACGAGATCCTCGCCGGGGCCAATGCCGGTCAGGAGAACGCCTACACGTTGATGCTGATCTTCGGCCTCATCACCGCGTTCATGACCGCCGCCTACATGGGCCGGGCCTACCTGTTGACCTTCTGGGGGAAGTACCGGGGCCATGCCCATCCGCACGAGTCACCCAAGGTCATCACCGTGCCCCTGGTCATCCTCGCGGTGTGCGCCTTCGCCCTCGGGTTCCTCAACTTCCCCAAGAGCTTCTTCGGTCTGAAGTTGTCGAGCAGTCTCACCACCCGTTTCGAGCATTACGTGGAGCCGACCTTCGCCTTCCCGCCGCTCCAGCACGCCGAGTTCACGCCGTGGCTGGCGGTGGTGTCGACCATCCTCGCCGCCGCCGGCTTCCTCATCGCCTACCAGTACTACGTGCGGAACCGTGGACCCCATGGTCTCACCCAGCGCAGCAAGGTGGCGCACGCCGGGTACATGTTCCTCGAGAACAAGTACTACCTCGACGACCTCTACACGGGCGTCATCGTCGGTAGCACCAAGGGTCCGATCGCCCGGGCGTCGGCATGGTTCAACCAGAACGTGCTCGACGGCGTCGTCAACGGCCTCGGTGTCGGTGCCCGCAAATTCGCCGGAGTCGTTTACGCCTTCGCCGATCAGACGGTGATCGACGGGACGGTCAACGAATCCGGTCGGGCCTCGGAGGGTGCCGGTCAACTCCTCCGTCGCATCCAGACCGGCAAGGTCCAGCAGTACGCCTTCATCCTCTTCGCCGGCGTGGTCCTCCTCGCCGGTGTGCTCGTGTTCGTCGTCTAGGAGCCCAGGACAGCCCGATGAAAGATTTCCTGAACAGTTGGGGTATCAGCCTTGCGGTGTTCCTGCCGCTGGTGGGTGCCACGGCGATGCTGGTAGTTCCCAAGGCGCGGGAGCAGTTCCACAAGGTGGTGGCGCTGGTCACCAGCCTCGCCGTCGGGGTCGTGGGCATCCTGCTCATGACCAACTTCGACTACGACGCGTCCGGCAAGTTGCAGTTCGTCGTCGACGCGGCGTGGATCCCGATGATCAACGCCCGCTACATCGTGGGCATCGACGGCATCTCGTTGCCGCTCATCGCCCTCACCCTGCTGGTGGTGCCCCTCTGCATCATCTACTCGTGGAACCACTTCCCCGAGCCGCGTAACCCCAAGGCCTTCCTCATCCTCGTACTCATCCTCGAGACGGGCATGATCGGCACGTTCGTGGCCCAGGATCTCATCCTCTTCTTCGTCTTCTTCGAGGTCGTGCTCCTGCCGATGTACTTCCTCATCGGCGTGTGGGGCGGCGAGAAGCGTCAGTACGCCTCGTTGAAGTTCTTCCTCTACACCCTGTTCGGCTCGGCCCTCATGATCGTGGCCTTCCTGGCGCTGTACTTCCTGTCCGACGAGATCATGGTCGGCGGGCGGATGATGCACTCGTTCGACATGCGCCTGCTGCCCGAGCTGGCCACCGGCATCTCCGCCGGAGCCGCGTTGTGGATCTTCGGCGGCATGTTCATGGGCTTCGGCATCAAGGTGCCGATGTTCCCGTTCCACACGTGGTTGCCCGATGCCCACACGCAGGCGCCGACGGTCGGTTCGGTGATCCTGGCCGCCGTGCTCCTGAAGCTCGGCACCTACGGATTCATCCGCATCGCCATCCCGATCCTGCCCGGCGCGGCCGAGAAGTGGGCGCCGGTGATCGGACTGTTGGCGGTGATCGGCATCATCTACGGCGCCTTGTGCTGTCTGGCCCAGACCGACATGAAGCGACTCATCGCCTTCTCCTCGGTGTCGCACATGGGTTTCGTGATGCTCGGCATCGCCACCCTCACCGACTTCGGGTTCCAGGCGGCGATCTTCGGCATGGTGGCCCACGGTCTGATCACCGGGATGTTGTTCTTCGTCGCCGGCTCGACCAAGGAGCGTTACCACACTCTCGACATCTCCCGGCTCGGGGGCATGCTCAAGCAGATCCCGCACATGGGCTGGATCCTCGGCTTCTCGGTCATGGCCTCGCTCGGCCTGCCGGGTCTGGCCGGGTTCTGGGGCGAGTTCCCTGCCATCCTGGCCGCCTACGACCCGGCGCCCGGCCTCAACGTGGCCTTCTTCCGGGTGCTCATGGTGGTCGCTGCCCTCGGCACGGTCCTGGCCGCGGGCTACCTGCTGTGGCTCTACCAGCGGGTCGGCTTCGGGGTGCCCAAGGAGGAGTTCGAGAACGATCCGCACATCCATGACGTCTCGTTCACCGAGTGGGTGGCGTGGACGCCGATGCTGGTGCTCATCGTCGTGCTCGGCTTCTTCCCGAACATCATCTTCAAGGTCACCGACGGTGCCGTGGCCAATGTGACGGCCGCAGTGAACTGGATGGGGGGCTGATCCCTTGTCCGCTCTCGCTGTGACGTCGGACCCGGTGTTCGCCTGGAGCGCGCCGAACCTCGACCTTCACGCGCTCGCGCCGCTGATCGTGGTGACGGTGACGATGATCGTGTTGATCGTCGTCGACCTCTTCACCTCCGAGCGCTCGCGGTGGGCGGCCTCGTCGATCGCCGGCATCGGACTCCTCGTCGCCGCCGTTCCCATCGCCACCCTCGCCTACGACGGGGTGGACAGGGTGATGTTCGACGGCGCCTTCGTGGTCGACCGTTACGCCCTCGTGCTGCAGGCGTTGTTCATCGCCGCCGGCTACGTGATCGTCCTGCTCTCCACCAACTACATCGCCGAGGGCGACTACTGGGAGGGCGAGTACTACACGCTGCTCCTCTCCTCGGTGCTGGGCATGATGGTGATGGCCTGCGCCCGCGATCTCATCAGCATCTTCGTGGCCCTCGAGTTGGTCTCGATCCCCGCCTACATGCTGGCGGCGTGGCGCAAGCGGGGAGCCGACAGCAACGAGGCCGGGCTCAAGTACTACCTGATGGGTGTGTTCGCCTCGGCCGTGCTGCTCTACGGAATGTCGATCGTGTTCGGCATCACGGGGTCGACGCTCCTGGCCGAGATCGGTGGCGAACTCGGCTCGTTCGTCTCCACCCAGCCGATCATCACCCTCGGCATCGTGTTCGTCCTCATCGGCTTCGCCTTCAAGGTCTCCGCCGTGCCCTTCCACACGTGGGCGCCCGACACCTACGAGGGCGCGCCCACTCCGGTGACGTCCTTCCTCGCCGTGGCGTCGAAGGCGGCAGGTTTCGTGGCCATCCTCAACGTGCTGTTCGTGGGCTTCTACGGACGCAGCGACGTGTGGCAACCACTCATGTGGATCCTGGCGGCACTGACTATGACGGTCGGCAACCTCATCGCGCTGCGCCAGACCAACGTCGTGCGCATGCTGGCCTACTCCGGCATCGCCCAGGCCGGGTACATCCTCGCTCCGCTGGCCGTGGCCGGCGCCTCACTGGGGACCGGTGGTGATGCGCTGCGATCGGTGGTCATCTACCTTTTGATCTACGCGGGCATGAACCTCGGTGCATTCGCCGTGGTCATCGCCGTGGCGCGCAAGACCCGTTCGGCCGAGATCTCCAGTTTCGGAGGACTCTTCTCCTACGCCCCGGCACTCACCGTGTGCATGACGGTGTTCCTGTTCTCGCTGGCCGGCATCCCGCCGGCGGCGGGCTGGTTCGCCAAGTTGTCGATCTTCGGATCGTTGGCCTCGGCCGGCACCACGTGGGGCTATGTGCTCGCCGTCGTCGTCGCCGTCAACTCGGTGGTGGCCTTCGGCTACTACGGCAGACTCCTGCGCACCATGTGGATGAGTGAGGTGCCCGACGGGGACCGCACACCGATCCGGGTCCCGGCCTCGCTGGTGTTCGCCCTGGTGATCACGGTGGCGTTCACCATCACCTGGGGTGTGCTGCCCGGACTCCTCACCCACTTCACCGATCAGGTCACGCTCTTCTCCCTGTTGCGCTGACCGCATGGGCCGCGGCGTTCCGTTCTCGGAGTACATGGACGGGGCGCTCTACGACCCGGCCACGGGGTTCTACGCCGTGGAGGGCCGCGCCGGTCGGCGTGGCGACTTCCTCACCTCTCCCGAGGTGGGTCCTCTGTTCGGTGCGCTGGTGGCCGAACGGATCGACCGCGAGTGGGAACGACTCGGTCGCCCCGATCCCTTCGTGGTGGTCGACGCCGGGGCCGGTCCGGGGACTCTGGCCCGATCGGTGGCACTGGCGTCGCCTCGGTGTGCCGCGGCACTGCGCTACGTGTTGGTGGAAGCGTCGGCGTCGCAACGCCGTCGTCACGCCGACCACCTGGCCGGTTGGGTGGGGGAGGTCGGGGCCGAGGATCTGGAGGCATTCGTCGCCACCACGGGATCTGCGCCGCGGTTCGCGTCGTCGACGGTCCTGCCTCCCGGCATCGACGGCGTGATCGTGGCCAATGAACTGCTGGACAACCTCCCCTTCGACATCGTCCGCCGCACCCCGGATGGCTCGGAGATGCTGACGGTGGTGGACGGTGGCCCGGCCACCGCAGCGGTGTCCGTCGATCTCCCCGCCGAGATCACCGCCCTGTTGGACCGCGCGCCGATGGGCACGTGGATGCCCTGGCAGCACCGCGCCCGTCAGTGGATGACCGATGCGCTGGGCTCGTTGCGCCGTGGAGCGGTCATCGTGCTCGACTACGGCGCCACCACCGATGCGCTGGCGGCGCGCCCGGCGTCGGGATGGCTGCGCACCTACGCGGCCCACGAACGGGGCGGCGATCCCTTCGCCGAACCCGGTGCCCACGACATCACCACCGATGTTGACATCGACCAACTGTCACTCGATCACCCCCCGGATCTGGTCACCACCCAGGGGGAGTGGCTCGAGGGGCTGGGGATCAGCGCCCTCGTGGCCGAGGGTCGTCGCCTGTGGCACGAGCGGGCCGCGTCCCCGGACCTCGTCGCCCTTCGCGGTAGGTCGCGGGTGGGTGAGGCTGAGGCACTGTGTGATCAGTCGGGGCTCGGTGCCCATCTCGTGCTGGAGTGGCATCGCCATGATCCGGGGAGCGACGCCGAACCGGACCGGTAACCTCGCCGCTGTCGACACCGACGGGGGGCACCATGGCCGAGGGAACGACCGAACCGACGATCGAGGACTACTTCCGCGAGGACCGGGTGTTCCCGCCGTCCGAACAGTTCCGGGCGCAGGCTCTCGTGACCGACGACTCGCTGTATCGAGAGGCCGAGGCCGATGTGGAGGCGTTCTGGGCGCGTCAGGCCCGTGAACTGCTCACCTGGCGCACCGACTTCGACACCACGCTGGAGTGGGACCTGCCCTTCGCCAAGTGGTTCTTGGGCGGAACCCTGAACGTGTCCGAGAACTGTCTCGACCGGCACGTGGCCGCCGGTCGTGGCGACCGGGTGGCCTTCCACTGGGAGGGCGAGCCCGGCGACACCCGCACCATCACCTACGCCGAACTCCTCGACGAGGTGTGCCGGTTCGCCAATGTGCTCAAGGGACTCGGCGTGCGACAGGGCGATCGCATCGCCCTCTATATGCCGATGATCCCGGAGCTTCCTGTGGCCATGCTGGCCTGTGTCCGACTCGGCGCCGCCCACTCGGTGATCTTCGGGGGGTTCGCTCCCGATTCCATCGTCGACCGGGTGCACGACGGTGAGTGCAAGGTGGTGGTGACGGCCGACGGTGGGTACCGCCGAGGCGCGGCGTCACCGCTCAAGCCCAACGTCGACGAGGCGATGACCCAGTGCCCGACGGTCACCGATGTGGTGGTCGTGCGCCGCACCGGTGAGGACGTGACGATGGTCGATGGTCGCGACCACTGGTACCACGACCTGATGTCGGGCGCGTCGGCGGAGTGTCCGCCCGAGGCCTTCGACAGTGAGAATCTCCTCTATCTGCTCTACACCTCGGGCACCACGGCGAAGCCCAAGGGCATCATGCACACCACGGGTGGATACCTGACCCAGGTGGCCTTCACCCATCGGTACGTGTTCGACTTGCATCCCGAGCGGGACGTGTACTGGTGTGCCGCCGATGTCGGGTGGGTGACCGGTCACAGCTACATCGTGTACGGGCCCCTGGCCAACGGGGCCACCAGTGTGATGTACGAGGGCACACCCGACACCCCCGGTCGCGACCGTCTGTGGGACATCGTCGAGCGCTACGGCGTCACGCAGCTCTATCTGGCGCCGACGGCCATCCGCATGTTCATGAAGTGGGGCGAGGCGGAGCCGGCCAAGCACGACCTGTCGTCGTTGCGGGTGCTCGGCTCGGTGGGCGAACCCATCAATCCCGAGGCGTGGATGTGGTACTTCACCCACATCGGCGGTTCGCGCTGTCCGATCGTCGACACCTGGTGGCAGACCGAGACCGGTGGGCACATGATCACGCCGCTGCCGGGTGTGACCGCGCTCAAGCCCGGTTCGGCCACCTTCCCCCTGCCCGGCATCGGCGTCGAGGTGGTCGATGAGGAAGGTCGACCGATCGAACGCGGTGGCGGCTACCTCACCCTCACCCGACCGTGGCCGGGGATGTTGCGGGGGATCTGGGGGAATCCCGACCGGTACCGGGAGACGTACTGGAGTCGCTACCCGGGTCGGTACTTCGCCGGTGACGGCGCCAAGATCGACGACGACGGCTACCTGTGGTTGTTGGGCCGTGTCGATGACGTGATGAACGTCTCGGGTCATCGCATCTCCACCACCGAGGTCGAGAGCGCGCTGGTCGATCATCACGCCGTGGCTGAGGCCGCGGTGGTCGGGGCCACCGACGAACTGTCGGGTCAGGCGATCGTCGGCTACGTGATCGTACGTGGGGGAGTGGAGGCCGATGATGCGCTGGTCGACGAACTGCGTCAGCACGTGGCCCGGCGGATCGGACCGACGGCACGACCCAAGCGAGTGATCATCGTCCCGGATCTTCCCAAGACCCGCAGCGGCAAGATCATGCGTCGCCTGTTGCGCGACATCGCCGATGGCAATCCGCTGGGTGACACCACCACGCTGGCCGATCCCACGGTGGTGG
>JBJTGD010000184.1:0-6154 GCA_046093735.1 Acidimicrobiia bacterium
CCACGGGATGCTCGACCATCTCACAGAATCCCCGCCAGTCGTTCTGGGGATGGCTGGCCGAACGGCGGTTGTCCCGGGTGACCGCCGCCGGTACTCCGACGGCCACCAGCTGCTCGACGGCCTCGGCCAGGTCGCGGTCAGCGGCCCACTCGGCGATCGCCGAGTCGAGTCGATCGTGCTCCCGGCGCCGATCGACGAGGGTGGCCAGCGTCGGGTCGTCGGCCAGATCGGCGCGGCCGATCGACCGCGCCAGGGCCTGCCACTGCTCGTCGGTGGCACAGGAGATGGCCAACCAGTTCTCGTTGCCACGGCAGGCATAGAGGTTCTGCGGCGCAGCATAGGGACTGCGATTGCCCTCGCGCTCCACCAACAGTCCATTGCCCGACCACTCGATCACCGGTTCGGCGGCCACAGTGATGGCCGCTTCGAACATCGGGGCCTCCATGAGACAGCCCTCTCCGGTGCGGTCCCGATGGGCGAGTCCGATCAGTGCGGCGAAGGCCGCGTGCAGTCCGCCGTTGGGATCGCACGGACCGCGCTGGATGCGCGGTTGATCCGCGGGGTGACCGGTCATCCACGCCAGTCCGGTGATCTGCTCCATCGTCTGGGCGAACCCGGGTCGGTCACGCCAGGGGCCGTCGAGTCCGAAGGCCGGCATGCGCACCATGACGGCGCGGGGATTCACCTCCCGGATCACGTTCCAGTCGAGATCGAAGGCCTCGATGACACGCGGCGTGAAGTTCTCGATGATCACGTCGGCCTGCGCAGCCAACTCGAGGGCCAGCGCCCGACCCTCGGGGCGGTCGAGATCGAGCGTGACGTCGGTCTTGTTGATGTTGGCGGCGAGGAAGAACGCGCTGTACTCCCACCACTGCTCCTTGGTGCCGAAGAACATCCCGCCGGTGGTGCGCATGCCGTCGATGCGACGTATCGACTCGACGTGGGTGACATCGGCACCGAGCGTGGCCAGCACACCGGCACCGCTGGGTCCGGCCCACCACGCCGTGAGGTCGAGCACACGGATCCCGTCGAGGGGAAGTCGGGGTGCGCCCGAAGCCACCGGCCGACTCGCGCGCTGCGGAACAGCTGCGCTGTCGTGGTCTCCGAGCGACGGAGCCGGACGCGGCTCGGGTCCGGGCGCACCGTCGAGCAGATAGGGACGACGCGGATAGCGGAAGCCACCGTCGGTGTCGGTGAGGAACACGCCGCGTTCACGAGGATGGTCGAGTTCCAGCAACATCCGCCCGTCGGACACCGGCGCCACCGGGATGCGCAATGCCGCGGCGCGCTCGACGATGTCGGCGGTGGTGTGCTTGGTGGTGAACTCGCGCACCATGGCGTTCCACTCGGCGGCGCGTGCACTGCGCACGGCGAGCGCGGCGAAGTCCGGCGGATCGAGCAGATCGAGACGTTCGATCAACACGCAGAACGACTCCCATTGGTCGCGCGTGTTGGTGTTGAACCCGACCCAACCGTCGAGTGTCGGTTCGATGGAGGGGATCTCCACCGAACGCGGTGGGATCGCCGGATCGGGTTCGGGTCGACCGGCGAGCGAGTTCGACAGATCCGAATAGTTGGTGGCGGTGATGAGCGCCACCTCGAACACCGACAGGTCGATGACCTCACCGTGACCGGTCTGACGGGCCCGTCGCACCGCCGCCAGGGCCGCCACTGCGCCGTAGGCCCCACCGACCCATTCCACGATGCGTCCACCCATCTGGATGGGCGGGAGTTCGCGCACGCCACGGATGGCGATGGCCCCGCTGTCGGCCTGCAGGGTGAACTCGGTAGCCGGACGATCGGCGAACGGTCCGTCCAGTCCGTAGGGCGTGATGCACAGCACGACGGTGCCAGGCCACTCGGCCGGCGGCGGTCCCGACACGATCACCAGATCGGCCGCCGCGCACGACTCGTCGACCTGCGCGTCGCCGATGGCGCCCGTCACCGAACGCTGGCCGTGACGCAGGTACCGGAACAGCGGCGCCGTCTCGGCGTGGGGTTCGCCCGACCACTGCGCACGCCGCTGCGGATCACCACCAGCGGGTTCGACCCGAGTGACGGTCGCACCCGAATCAGCGAACATCTTGGCGGTGTAGGCGCCGCTCAACGAGGTCGACAGATCGACGACGACCACACCGTTCAACTCGCCGTCGATGACGCCCTCGTCAACCCCTGCATCCCCCATCGGGGCTGACGCTAGTGCGAAGGGCGGTACGGTCCCACCGTGGATCTCGCCCTCGCCGGAGCCGGTGCCGCCTCTGTCGTCCACGCGCTGGCGGCGTCGGCTGTCGGGGCGCCGATCATCGCCGTGGCCTCGCGCACCGGCGAGTCGGCCCGTGAGCGAGCGGGCCAGGTCGGTGCCCGGGCCGTCACCCTCGATGCGCTACCCGCCGGGGCCGACGCCGTGATCGTGTGCACCCCACCCGATCGCCACGCACCCGATACGACCGCCGTGCTCGAGGCCGGCGCTGTGGCGCTGGTGGAGACGCCACTGGCCACCACGCTGGCCCATGCCGACGCGCTGGTCGATCGCGGTGGTCGAGTGCTCTACGGCGAGCATCTGGCCCACTCCCCCGTGATCGATGCGGTACGGACATCGACCACGAGCATCGGCTCCATCCGCCATGTGGAGATCCGGCTGTTGTCGCCTCGGCCCGACTGGGGCACCTACCTCGATCCGGCCGGTGGCGGTGGCGCGCTGTTCCATCTCGGCGCGCACGGCATCGCGCTGGCGCTGCTGGTCCTGCCCGACGACCGACCTGTCAGCCTGCGGGCCGCAGTGGACGCAGCCTCCGGGCTGGCCGTGGACGACCGGGCCGAGGTGCTGTTGCGCTTCGCCTCGGGAGCAGTAGCCCGGGTGGAGGTGGACTGGAGATCACCGAGCAGCATCTGGGACGTGCAGGTGTCGAGCGACACCGACGTCGTGCGCGCCGATCTTCTGCCCACCGCCGATCTCGAACACAACGGCGATCCCGTGGGTCTGCCGCCGTGCCATCACGACGTCGACCCCCATCTCGAGCTGCTGGGTCATGTCGCCCAACTCCAGGCTCTGGCCCGGGTCGTCGACGGCGCAGTGCCGAGCGTCGACGTGCGGTTCGGTCGTGAAGTGCTCGAGATCGTGTGCGCGGCCTACCGGGCTGCGGCCACCGGCGCCGACGAGCCGCTGCCCTATACCGGACCACGCGACGTCACACCGATCACCCTGTGGAGGAGGAGCCCATGACCACACTCACCATCGAAGCGGTGCTGACCGAGGCCACCCGACGCACCGACGGACTCGACGATCTCGATGACGGGCCCTTCACCGACGGACTCGAGCGATTCGTGCACTCGCTCGTGACCGAGTCGCGACTCACTCCCCTCGGCGAGATGGTGGCATCCGAGCGCGCCATCGGCCACACCGTCAACCGACTGCAGTACGTCGATGACCGCACCCGCTACCCCGAGATCACCCGTCAGGTGATCGAACGACCGGTGTTCATCATCGGCATGCCCCGCACGGGCACCACGATCCTCCACGACATCCTCGCCCGCGATCCCGATACGCGCGCACCGCTCACGTGGGAGACGATGTTCCCGTCCCCTCCACCTCGGGCCGAGACGTCGACCACCGACCCTCGCATCGCTCGGTGTGCATCGCTCATCCCGCCCATCGACGAGCAGGAACTCAAGGCCATCCATCCGATGGGAGCCGAGCTCTCCCAGGAATGCGTGACCATGATGGGTGAGGCGATGATCACCCCCCTGTTCCACAACCAGTTCTTCGTGCCGGGTTATCAGGACTGGGTGGATGACGGCGCGCCGTGGGCCAGTGTCTACGAGTTCCACCTCCGCCAACTGCAGCACCTGCAGGCCTTCGACCGTCGTGATCGCTGGGTGCTCAAGACCGGCGCGCACCTGTGGGGCCTCGAGCACCTGCTGGCCACCTACCCCGATGCCCGCATCGTGTTCACCCATCGCGATCCGGTGAAGTCGATGACGTCGTACGCCAGCCTCACCACCATCGTGCGGAACAAGACCTGTGAAGGTGTTGATCCGCATGCGGTGGCGGCCGACTGGATCCCGCGCCTGGCCCGGGCCATCCATCACGGCGTCGAGGTCCGCACCACCACCGAGTGGCCCGACGCCGTGTTCCTCGATGTCATGTTCTCCGACTTCATCTCCGATCAGTTCGCTACCGTGGAGCGGATCTACGACGCCTTCGACCTGACCATGACCGACGAGGGTGCGACGCGCATGAAGGGCTTCATCGCCGCCAACCCGCCCGGCGTGCACGGCACCCACGACTACACCCCCGACCAGTACGGCATCGATCCTGCGACCGTGCGCGCCGAGTTCGCCGACTACATCGAACGATTCGCACTGCCGCCCGAATGAGGCGTCACTCGACGCTGACGATCACCCGGCCGGTGGTGGCCCGGTCGCCCATGGCCGCCATCGCCGCAGGCAGTTCGGCGAACGACGGTGTGGATCCGATCACGGCGCGCACCGCACCCGATCGCACCAGCGACACGATCTCGTCGTTGGCACGGTCGCCCAGCGCGCGCGGCGCCACGTTCCAGCCCATGCCGCGCTTGATGAGTCCGATCATGTCGTCGGACTGGTAGTTGAGCAGCACCCCGCACAACTTGAAGTTGCCCATGGTCACGTGACGAGGAACGACGAACTGCTCGTCGGCTACGACCTTGTTGGAGGCGAATCCCATCATCAGGTAGTGCCCGTCGTAAGCGATGCACTTGAACGAGCCGGCCATCACCGCTTCACCGACGTTGTCGAACACGACATCGACGCCGCGGCCGCCGGTGGCGTCGAGCACCACCTCGGCGAAGTCCTCGGTGGTGGAGTCGATGGCCACATCGGCACCGAGTTCTCGACACAGCGCCACCTTCTCGGCGCCACCGCCGGTGGCGAACACGGTGGCGCCCGTGGCCTTGGCCAGTTGCACTGCCGCCGATCCGGAGCCACCGGCCGCCGCGTGGATGAGCACCGAATGTCCGGCGTGCAGCCCGGCGCGGTCAACCAGTCCCAACCACGCCAGGTGGAACGGGAACAGGAGCGCGGCGGCCTCGGGCAACGCGATGTCGTCGGGGATGACGAAGGCGGCCACCGCCGGGCAGATGGCGTATTCGGCGAACCCACCGTGGGCCTGACGGGTGATGGCCGCCACGCGGGCTCCGTCGAGATGTTCGGTCCCGGCGCCGCAGGCGTCGACGATGCCGAAGACCTCCATGCCCGGGCTGTAGGGGAACTCGGGCCGGGCCATCATGTTCCCGCCGGTGATGCGCTCGAGGTCGTTGAGGTTCAGCGGAATGGCCTGCACTCTCACCCGCACCTCGCCGGGCCCCGGTTCGGGGATGTCGACTTCGTCGAGCACGAGCACGTCGGTCGGCTCTCCGTATCGGTGCACGCGCCATGCCTTCATCGATGCCTCCATCGGTCCCCCTCGTCGATCGTGGCGGTCTCGCAGCGCCGGATGCCCGATCCCTGCCCGATGCCTTCCGTGAGCGTGGCGAGCCTATGGCCGACCTCAACGGCTCGCAGTCCGTCGGTAGAATCCTGAACGCATTCCCAGTCGCTCGAGGCGAGGCAGAACCGTTCGCGTGAACGCAGAACAGAACGATCCGCACCCTGCACCCCCAGGCAACACTCGGTCTCGGGCGCTGCGGTTCTACGTCGCCGTCGCCGCCGTGGTGCTCCTCAGCGTCGGGGGCTACGCCATCATCCTGTCCAAGGAGAATTCCGGCGACCGAGTCGCGGAGCAGTCGGCGTCGGACGCATCCGAGTCGACGAAGGCGACGCAATCAGGACCTGATCAGACGCCGTCATCGATCGATCCTGCGAGGCCACCGACCACCACCCCGAGTTCGACCAACCCTCCGGACCCATCCAATCCCCTCCAGATCGATGGGTGCGGCGGCCCGCCCTACCCGAAGACCTTCGAGGGATCGACCGGAAACCCCGACTTCACCAACGCAACAATGGTCGTCTACTTCAACGGACCGATCATCAGCACCACGCGACTCGGCACCGAGGTCGCCCGAGTCGCCCGTTTGGGATGCGTCTCTGTCCCGATGAACGGTGCCAGCCAACCGGACCTCAACGCGGTCGCCTGGAGCAACGTCGGGATCTTCACAAAGGGGTCGAGGTCGCGGGC
>JBJTGD010000185.1:0-4828 GCA_046093735.1 Acidimicrobiia bacterium
GCCGCGCCCCGGGCGAGAGCGTGCGTGTGTTTCCGCTGTCGAACTGGACCGAGCTCGACATCTGGCAGTACATCCACCGCGAGCACATCCCCATCGTTCCGCTCTACTTCTCGGCGCCGCGCCCGGTGGTCCAGCGCGACGGTGTGCTGTTGATGGTCGATGACGAGCGCATGCGACTCGAACCCGGGGAGGAGCCCGAGATTCGCAATGTGCGTTTCCGCACCCTCGGTTGCTATCCGCTGACCGGGGCCATCGAGTCGCCGGCCGACTCGCTCACCGACATCATCCAGGAGATGCTGCTGGCCACCACCAGTGAGCGCATGGGTCGGGTCGTCGATCACGACTCGGCCGGATCGTTGGAGAAGAAGAAGCAGGAGGGTCACTTCTGATGGCTCCCTCCCGAGACGAACTCGCCGTCACCGACATCGACGCCTACCTGGAGCGGCAGGAACAGACGTCAATGCTGCGCTTCATCACCTGCGGCAGTGTCGACGACGGCAAGTCGACCCTCATCGGTCGGCTGCTGTACGACTCGAAGCTGCTGTTCGAGGACCATCTGGCCGCGCTGGAGGCCGACTCCAAGCGCATCGGCACGCAGGGTGGCGAACTCGACTTCGCCCTGCTCGTGGACGGTCTGGTGGCCGAACGTGAACAGGGCATCACCATCGACGTCGCCTACCGGTTCTTCTCTACCGAGCGCCGCAAGTTCATCGTGGCCGACACGCCCGGTCACGAGCAGTACACCCGAAACATGGTCACCGGGGCGTCGACGGCCGACCTTGCGGTGGTGCTCATCGACGCCCGCAAGGGAGTGCTCACCCAGACCCGTCGACACAGCTACCTCGTCTCGCTGTTGGGCATCCGCCCCGTGGGGGTGGCCATCAACAAGATCGACCTCGTCGGCTACTCCCAGGAGGTCTACGAGTCCATCGAGGCCGACTACCGCGAGTTCGCGGCGCGCATCGGCCTGCCGAACGTGACCTGCATCCCCATCTCGGCCCTGCTCGGCGACAACGTCACCGAACGCAGCGCCGCCATGCCCTGGTACTCCGGTCCGTCGCTCATTGAGCACCTCGAGAACGTGCAGATCGACGACGAGGCCCAGTCGCTGCCCTTCCGCATGCCGGTGCAGTGGGTGAACCGTCCCAATCTCGACTTTCGTGGCTTCTCCGGACAGATCGTCGGGGGCGTGGTGCACCCCGGTGACGCCCTGCGGGTGCTCCCGTCGGGTCGGATCAGCACCGTGGACCGGATCGTGACCTACGACGGCGATCTCGACCGGGCCGTTGCCGGTCGATCGGTGACGATCACCCTCACCGACGAGGTCGACGTCAGCCGCGGCGACGTGTTGGCTGCGGCGGCCGCTCCGCCGAGCGTGGCCGACCAGTTCGAGGCCCACATCGTGTGGATGTCCGAGGAGGAGATGCTCCCGGGTCGGCCCTATCTGATGAAGGTCGGCACCCGAACGGTGACGGCCACGCTGGCCCAGCCCAAGTACGAGGTGAACGTCAACACCCTCGAGCACTCGGCGGCGCGCACGCTCGGACTCAACCAGATCGGGGTGTGCAATCTGGGCGTGGACCGCCCGATCCCGTTCGACCCCTACTCCGACAACCGCGACATGGGCGGCTTCATCCTCATCGACCGGTACACCAACTCCACAGTGGCCGCCGGGCTGTTGCACTTCGCCCTGCGTCGCAGCGACAACGTGCACTGGCAAGCGGTGGAGATCGACAAGAACGCCCACGCCGTCCAGAAGAACCAGCGACCGTGCGTGGTGTGGCTCACCGGGTTGTCCGGGTCGGGCAAGTCGACGATCGCCAACATCGTCGAACAGAAACTGTTCGAGATCGGACACCACTCGTACCTGCTCGACGGTGACAATGTGCGGCACGGTCTGAACAAGGACCTCGGCTTCACCGATGCCGACCGGGTGGAGAACATCCGCCGGGTGTCCGAAGTGGCCGGTCTCATGGTGGACGCCGGGCTCATCGTGCTCGTGTCATTCATCTCACCGTTCCGGGCCGAGCGTCGTATGGCACGCGAACGGGTGGGAGTCGACGAGTTCATCGAGGTGCACGTCGACACGCCACTGGCCGTGGCCGAGGAGCGCGACCCCAAGGGTCTCTACCGCAAGGCCCGAGCGGGGGAGTTGGCCAACTTCACCGGCATCGATTCGCCCTACGAGGCGCCCGAGGACGCCGAGCTGGTGATCGACACCACGGTGTTGTCGGCCGAGCAGGCGGCCGACGCCATCATCGACGCTCTGCGCGCCGCCGGCCGACTGGGTTGAGCCGGAGCTGGTCTGGCCTGGCGCCGATGACCGGCAACGTTCAGCCGTGCCGTTCAGCCGTCGCGTTCAGCCGTGCCGCGTCGTGTTCTCGGCGACGTACTCGTCGGCCAGTTCCATGACCGTGTCCGGTAGCGATCCGTCGGCCAGGTCGGCGATGGTGACCGTCTCCAGCACCCGACGCAGCCCGGCGCGGACGGCCATCCACACCGTGGGCAACTCGGCGGCGGCACCGGTGTAGGTCATCTCACTGATGCTCTGGTCGCGCACGGTGGCCAGCGGACCGTCGACGGCCCTGAAGATGTCGGCCAACGAGATCTCGGCAGCCGGTCGCGCCAGAGTGAATCCACCCTCGGGGCCGCGTTGGCTCGAGACCAGTCGGGCTCGGCGCAAGTCCGTCATGATCGTGCGCAGGAACTTGAGCGGGATGTGCTGCGCCGAAGCGAGGTGCTCGGCGGTCACCGGACCGTCACCAGCAGCGGCCAGCTCGGACAGGGCTCGGATCGCGTAGTCGACACTCGCCGGGATGCGCACCCGTGCAGTCTCGCACGGTCGGACCCCGACTCCTCGGCCCTCGACTCCTCGGCCCGCAGCGGTAGCGTGCCGGGATGAAGTTGACCGTCCTCGGGTGTTCCGGCAGTTACCCGGCGGCCGACTGCGCCTGTTCGGGCTACCTGATCGAACACGAGGGCACCGCAGTGGCTGTCGATCTCGGCCCCGGTGCGCTGGCCGCACTGCAGCGTCACCTCGATCTCGACCGGCTCGATGGTGTCGTGCTGACCCACGAGCACGCCGATCACTGGATCGATCTGGCCGTGCTCCATGTCGCCGCCCGCTTCGCCCTCGAGCGTGAGGGCCTGCCGGTGTGGGGAACGTCGGGGAACCTGGCGATGGCCCAGATACTGATGGACGATCTGTCACCGACGTTCGACTGGCGGGTCACCGGTCCCGAGGACCACTTCGAGTTCGGTGGCCTCGAGTTCTCCTTCGAACGCACCGATCACTACGTGGAGACCCTCGCCGTGCGCATCGATGCCGCCGACGGCACCTCGATCGTCTACTCCTCGGACACCGGTCCGGAGTGGTCGATCGAGAGACTCGGTCACGGCGTCGATCTGGCCCTCGTGGAGTCGACCTTCATCGACGAGGAGTCGGCCGCCGGCATCAAGCACCTGTGGGCCTCGCTGGCCGGGGAGCAGGCTCGTGCCGCTGGCGCCGAGCGGTGCGTGCTCACCCATTTCTGGCCCGGTACCGCCGCCGTCGATCACCAGCGTGCCGGTTCGACCGGCTTCGGCGGGCCGGTGCTCGTTGCGTCCCCCCACTCAACCTTCGAACTGTGAGGCAACCATGAGACCCGATGGGCGACAGCCCGACGAACTGCGCGAGATCACCATCGAGCGCGACTTCACCGATGCGGCCAATGGATCGATCCTGTTGCGGGCCGGTCGCACGATGGTGCTGTGCACGGCCTATGTGGACGATGACGTGCCGCGTTGGATGCGCGGCAGCGGCAAGGGCTGGGTCACCGCCGAGTACTCGATGCTCCCCGGGTCCTCCCCGGAGCGGATCCGGCGCGAGGTGACCAAGGGCTCGCCGTCGGGACTCACCCAGGAGATCCAGCGTCTCATCGGCCGGTCGTTGCGAGGCGTGTGCGACATGGTCGTGCTCGGTGAGCGGCAGGTCGTCGTCGATTGCGATGTGCTGCAGGCTGACGGTGGTACTCGCACCGCGTCGATCACCGCCGGGTACCTCGCGCTGCACGACGCCCTCACCCGACTGGTCGGCGCAGGGGTGCTGTCCGAACACCCGCTGCGTGAGGCCTGTGCCGCCATCTCGGTGGGCATCGTCGACGGCCGGCCCGTGCTCGACCTCCCCTATGTCGAGGACTCCGCCGCCGAGGTCGACATGAACGTGGTCATGACCGAATCGGGCCGGTTCCTCGAGGTGCAGGGCACCGCCGAGGGCATGAGCTTCACTCGGGGCGAACTCGACGAGTTGTTGATGCTGGCCGAGGGCGGTCTGCGCGAGATCTTCGAGTTGCAGAACCTGCTCCTGTCCGATCCTCCTCCACCTCGTCGGTCGTGATCGCAGTCGTCTGCGCCAGCGCCAATCCGGACAAGGTGGCCGAGATCGCCGCAGTACTCGCTGGGGTTGGCGTGATGCTCGAACCTCGCCCCGACCACGTCGGCGACGTCGTCGAGGACGCCGACACGCTCGAGGGCAATGCTCGACTCAAGGCGATGGCGATCGCCACGGCCACCGGTCGGGCTGCGCTGGCCGACGACACCGGACTCGAGGTCGAGGCCCTCGGTGGTGCGCCCGGCGTGCGGTCGGCCCGCTATGCCGGCGAGGCCGCCACCTCCGTCGACAACACCGCACTGCTCCTCTCCGAACTCGATCGGGTCGGGGCGAGCACTCGTGACGCTCGTCGGGCCCGATTCCGCACCGTGGTGCTGGTGCATCACCCGGACGGTTCCGAGCAGATGGCCGAGGGAGTGGTGGAGGGCATCATCACCAAGTCGCCCCGCGGCGAAGGAG
>JBJTGD010000186.1:0-8277 GCA_046093735.1 Acidimicrobiia bacterium
ACATTGACGATCCAGCCCAACTGGTCGAGGTTGCCGACGGGAGGTCCGCCGAAGAACCCGTAGGTCTGGGTGACGCCGACCCACACCAGACAGGGCGCGGCACGGGTGATGCCGATGGACTCGCGCACGCTGGCCCGGAAGCCGTCCCAGGTCTGCAGTCCGGTGACGATCTCGCGGAAGTCGTTGGTGCCGAGAGCGAGGACGACGACCTGTGGATCCGTCTCCATCACCCGACGCTGTGTCGTCCAGTGATCGCGCGATGAGTAGCCACCGCGACCGGTGACCGAGGTGTTCCAGCCCTCACCGATGAAGGTCTCGGACATCTGCTGGCGGGACTGATCGATGAGTGAGTCGCCGACGATAGCGAGTCGGGGACCGTTGGCCGGACCCACATACGGTTCGGGTTCGCAAGCAGCCGACACGATCGCCACCAGGGCGATCGACGCCACGACGACCGCCCGCCGCAGCCGGCGACGACCTCCCTGTCGTGGTGGACGTTCCATCTCGACTGCTTTCTCGGAGAGGTACGTCGCTTTCACGCCCTCGAGCGTGCGGCGACTGGCGTCGAATGGGCCGTCGATGTGAAGCCATTCACACCTCGTTCGGCCGGTCGTCGGTCACTCGTGGAGGAGCACCTTCATCGATTCGAATTCCCGAGGCATGTGGCCTCCGTGACACTTCGCCTCTCTTCCAAGGGATGGCAGACGGCACGTTTTCCGCGCTTCGAGGGCGGTCGTATCAGTTCAACGGGACTACTGATCTGCGGAGTGGATCCCATCCGCTGTCGTGCTGCGCGGCTTGAGGCGGAAGATGAATTGATAGGCGAAGAGGGAGGGGGCGAGTCGGCAGAGCCAACGATCCACTGATCCAACCCATCCCGCAATTCGACCATTTCCTGCCTGACCCGCTGAGATTCCGCCGGCGGATCTCTCGCCAACCTCGAACGGAATCCCGACCCCACGCACCTCCTGCACGATGAATCCGGACCGACGAGCCATCTCGGTGAATGAGCGCCGGGTGAAGAAGCGCAGATGGCCACGATCCAGGATCCCGCGACGGTCATATCCGAATCGTCCGATCACGACCCGAATCCTCGGGTACCAGTGGGCGAAATTCGGAATACTGGCGAGAATCTCCCCGCCCGAAGAGAGACAATCGCCGATGTTGCGGAGTGCTTCTTCTGGATTGGCCAAGTGTTCGAACACATCGGCTGCAAGCACGACATCGAAGCGGCCCAGATCGTCCGGCCAGTCTCGGGAGAGGTCAGCGAGAACGAATCGATCGGTGCGCTGGTGGACTTCAGGGAGCTCCACGATGTCGACTCCGACAACCCGGTGTCCCGCATTGCGGAGGTGTTGGGACAAGAATCCAGATCCGCAACCGAGATCGAGCACGTCGAGTGAGGGCCGATCGACCATGGAGAGCACTTCGGTGTGCGACGAGTGGTCGTCGAACTTCTCTTCGTAGGCGCCACTGGCGAAGGCCAACTCTCCCGAGCCGAATCCGATTCGATGAAGACGGTAGGTCGTCACATATCGAAGGATGTCGATCGCATATTGAATTCCATTCACATGGCTGATCTCATCGCCGTAGTAGGTCGGGATGGGGATCTCGACGATCCGCGACCCCGATTCGATGAGTTGGACGATGATCTGTGTATCGAAGTCGAACCCATCTGAATTCGAGTCGAGAGGCAGTTGTTGGAGAGAAGACACTCGGTAGGCGCGATATCCGGAATGCCACTCGCTGAGAGATGCCCCAGTCAGCGCGTTCTCCAATTTCGTGAGGATCCGGTTCCCAACGAACTTGTAGAGAGGCATCCCGCCACGCAATGCGCCACCCCTGATCGCCATCCGTGATCCGAATACTGCATCGGCCTCGTCTTCGACGATCGGGGCAACCATCTCAGGGAGCACCTCCGGCGCATATTGGCCGTCACCATGGAGCAACACGACGATGTCAATGCGATTGCTCTGCGCCCATTGATAACCGAACTTCTGGTTGCCTCCGTAACCGAGGTTGATCGATTGTCGAACGACCGAGATTGGCAAGTCTGGATGCGATGCAGCGAAATCAACTCCTATCGCAAACGTCGAATCACTGCTCGCATCGTCGGAGATGAGGATCCCCTGAAGCCTGTCACCGAATTCCTTTGGTATCCGATCAAGTGTGGCCGCGAGGGTTTCTGCAGCGTTGTAGGCGACGACCAAGATGCCGATACGGGGTCCGGAGTCATTCTCAATTGTGCGCTGCGGGATCATCTCAGTGAGTTCCGAGCCATTCATGACGTTGTGAGCTGGAGTTGGACGAACAGGTTTCCAAGAGAGACGAAGACGAGGAGGGCGGTCACCACGAGCACCGCTCGAGGTCGTCCTCGGAGCCAAGTCAGCAGGTGAGCGATGGCGTAGATCGACCCGATCGCCATCAGGGGGAAGAAGTCACCCAGATATCGAGTGGTGAGGGCTACTGACGTCAGGACCACCACGGTAGCTGCAGCGCTGGCCAGGAACAGGATTCCGAAGGACTGCCGCTCGATCCGAGACATCTTCACGCGACCCATGAGGACCGCAACCACGATCCCGACGGACAGCAGGAGAGAGAGAGGCATCGCGTTCGTCAAACTCACGAAGCTCTCAACGAACATTCCATTCCTGTCGATGGGCCAGAGCGTGATGGCCGGGTTGGTCGATGGAACTTGCTCGATGACGTATGGAGCGGAGATGCTGAATCGAACCGAGTCAGGCCTGAGGTAGTTGATCAGATTCGTCGGGATGAACCGAATTCCTTGTAGTTGCCCACCATTGAGATCCGAGAGTCGCCGATACCCCTCGCTCTCGTAGAGGTTGTACTTCTCCCACGGAAGTGACGCTGTTCCGAACTTCAGCCAAAGCACTCCCGTCGAGGTCAACGCTGGAAGGATCGCCAAGCCCGAGGCGAGCGCCAATTCCGATCGACGTGGTTTCCGCGCTCGTCGGTCGGCAACGAGGACGGTCACCACGCCAAGTCCAAGGATGAGAGCCGACGTTGCGCCCGACGGCCTCGCGTTGGCGGACAGGACTGCGGCGATTCCGGCAATGAGTAGCAAGCCGATTCGACGATCGAAGAGCCACCGGTACACGAGGTTCATCGCAACGAGAAGGAACGCGATCATCCAGAGCGAGGCTTCGTGATACACCCGGGGCTTGCTGAGAAACGTCAAGATGCTGCCTGGTCCGAGGAGCACGAAGAGAGAGATCGTGCCGGCCATGATCGGCAGATCACGAGCCGATGATTCCGGGATCAGGTGATGTACGAGGCGCTGGAACAGGTCCAGGATGGCCCAGGTCGAGAGTCCGACGGCAAGGGCGATCGAGACTGGAATGAAGTAGGGCGCGCTCGAGCCGCCGAGAGCGACGAGTGGGATCCTGAGCAGACTTGGAGTGACGCCGAAGTAGCCGAAGCATCTTCCGTCGACGATGAAGCATTCCGTCCACGCAAAGTTTGCACTGGGGACGTCGAGGCGTCCGTCGAGGAGGGCGACGGATTGCGCGTTGAAGAAGGAGGCGTTGAACTCCTGGCCCTCGAGGAAGAAGTTCAGGGACCACGTACGACCGGTGGCCAGCCACAGGGAGAGCACCCCCATGACGATCACTGCGATCCACTTGGTGCCTGATTCGAGAGAGGAAGAGGTTCTCACCTCGCGCGTGGATGGAATCGCAGACACCTCTGGACGCTAGTTGCTTCCGTTTTCGCTTGTTCCGGATTCCGGCCGTTCGTGTCACTACGCTAATCCGAGGTGGCACTGAGGGTGGTGCGCCTTCGGCAGTGAAGGGACATTCAAATGCATGAAACTTCATTACTGAAGATGCAGGCTTTTCGGGACACCTATCTGGTGGGCACAAGAGTTCCGTTGAGGTTGCTCGATATCGGTTCCGCCGCGGTGGAGGGTCAACTCTCCTACCGGACTCTGTTCGAAGGTCCGTCCTTCGAGTACTCGGGGGCCGATCTTGCGCCGGGGTTCAACGTCGACGTCGTGTTGGAGGATCCGCATCGATGGTTCGAGATCGCCACTTCCTCGATCGATGTCGTGATTTCCGGTCAGATGCTCGAACACGACCCCTACTTCTGGGTGACCGTTGGCGAGATCGGTCGGGTTCTTCGTCCGGGCGGATGGTGCTGCATTGTCGCCCCGTCACGGGGACCGACCCACTTCTATCCGCTCGATTGCTGGCGTTTCTATCCCGACGCCGGGGCCGCACTCATGACATTCGGGGGGATGGACGTGCTCGAGACCTGGGTGGAGCCCGGTTCATCCCGAAGCCGACCTGGAGTGGAGTGGGGTGACAACATGACCGTGGGTCGGCTGCCGGAGATGGACGAATCGAGCCATCGACGCCATCTCGAGCGGCTCGCTCTTGTGGCCGCAACGCTGCCGGATCGACCGTTGCCGCACTACTCCTCACTCCGTGGTCCGGCAATGATCGAGTACGAGCGGATGACACGTTCCGGAGTGCTGCGGTGGCGCCCGTATCTGCTCCGCAAGTCGATCTCCCATGCCAAGTGGTATGTATGGAATTCGGCGTCACCACGATGGCGGAGTCGGCTCACTCGGCTCCGTTCCGGTGCACCTTCGTGAGCATGGAATTCCAACTCTTCCTTCCCCAGATGCGCATGACGTTCGATCAGTTGGTCGAGCGGGCAAGGGCAGCGGAGTCAGCCGGGTTCGTCGGCATCTCGGGCATGGATCATCTGGCGCCGCCCATGGCCGAGGACCAACCGATGTACGACGCCATCGTCACCACGGCGTGGCTGGCCGCCCACACCGAGCGGCTCACGGTGGGGTCGCTGGTGTTGTGCGACGCCTTCCGCCATCCCGCCGTGCTGGCCAAGCAGGTCGTGTCGCTCGACCATGCCTCGAGGGGACGCTACGAGTTGGGCATCGGCTGGGGTTCGGTGCCCACCGAGTTCCCGGTGTTCGGCATCGGCTCCACCGAGCCTCGGGCCCGCGTCGACCGACTGCGCGAGTCGTTGACGGTGATGCGAGCGCTGTGGGCGGGGGAGACCGTCGACTTCGATGGCGAGTACCTGCACGTGCGTGGCGCCCGCCAGGAACCGCGCCCGTTGTCGCATGTTCCCGTCGTGATCGGTGGCACTGGACCGAAGACACTGGCGCTCGTTCGCGATTTCGCCGACTGGTGGAACGTGCACACCGGCGAGGTGGGTCGGGTGCCCGAACTGCGCGATCGGGTGGGAGAGGCCCGGGTCTCGATCCAGCAGATGGTCGCCTTCGTGCCCGATGAGTCGCAGCGGGCGGCGGTCACCGAACTCACCTACCGTCGCTTCGGACCCGACACCTCGGCGGTGATCGGTACCGCCCCCGAACTCGTCGATCACTACGCATCGCTCGCAGCGCAAGGGGTGGAGCGGGTGTACGTGTGGTTCTGCGATTTCGCGGCCCCCGACACGCTGGCGGCATTCGGTCGCGAGGTGATCGGGCACCTGTGACCGACCTGCCTCCCGCTTCCACCAGTGTTCCGGCTCGGCTCGGTGCACGTTTCCGTCACGACGGCGACGTGCTCGGTGGCGCCATCGAGTACGTGCCCACCATGTCGGCCCACGGGGCGGTGCCCATGGCGTCGATCGTGTTCCTCGTCGACGCCGTCGCCGGTGTCACCATCGATGACGACCCCGAGGTGTGGGCCTTCACTTCCGATCTCACCGTGCATCTCGCCGGTCCGGTGCGCACATCGCTCGACGCTGCCTGCACCGTCTTGCGCAACGGACGGCGATCGGCGGTGTGCGAGATCGTGCTCACCGCCGATGGCGAAGTGCGGGGGATCGGCAACGCGGCGTTCGCCAAGGTGGCGCGACGCCCGGACGATCCGCCGAAGCCGCCATTCGACGTGGCCGCCACCATCACCCGATTGCGCGTGCCGCCGATCGATGAACCGGTGAGGGCTGCGTGCGGGTTCGAGAGCGGACCCACGCCCGGAACAGTCAGCGCCGAGTTGCGGTCCGACCTGCTGAATCCCGCCGGTGCACTGCAGGGCGCGATCGTCGGCGCGTTGGCCGAAGCCGCGGCCGAGGATCTGGCTGACGTGGAGAAGTGGGGCGGAGCAGCGCGTCACTCGGTGGTGGCCACCGAGATTCGCTATCTGGCCCAGAACCGCAACGGCCCCATCACTGCCACCGCCGCGTCCGCCGGACCGGCGTCGAGTGGGCTGTGTCGGGTGGAACTCCGAGATGCCGAGGGTCGGCTCACCACGGTGGTGCTGACCCGACTCGAGCCGGCCTGAACTCCCGGCCTGAATGCTCAGTACCGTCAGCGGTCGATCGACTCTGACCTAGGGTCAGATGATCTCAGAGGGAGCGCCGGTGAGCGGAGCAATCTCGGAGCAACCCGGAGACGGCGCCGATCGATCGATCCCCAGGATCATCCACTTCGTGTGGCTGGGTTCGGAACCCCCGCCGTCGCTGAAGGCGAACATCGAGCACCTCGGTGCACTGGCCCCGGACTGGGAGGTCCGGCTTTGGTCTGACGATGACTTCGGTTGGCTCGTCAACCGACGATGGTTCGACGAAGCGCCGACCTACGCCGGACGGGCCAACATCGCCCGGTACGAGATCCTCCATCGCCATGGTGGCCTGTACGTCGATGCCGACTTCGACTTCCTGCAGTCACCGGGGGTGCTCGATCTGGGAGAGCACGGACTGGCCATCGCCAGCGCGCGATCGGGGCGCCTCAACAACGCATTCATCGCAGCGAGTCCGGGCCATCCGTTCATCAGTCGATTGGTCGAACGTGTTGGTGCATCGATCGATCAGCGACCCGGCGCACCGAGTCAGATGACGAGTGGTCCCGACTTCCTCACGCAAGAGCTCGTGAACTGGACGGCCGAGACAGGCGAGCGATCGACCGAGATCCCCCGTGACCTCGTGCATCCGTATTCATTCGATCGACTCGATCGCGCCAGTGGTCCCTGGTCGCCGCAGGTGGTGGCCATCCATCGTTGGGACCAGACGCGCTCCGGACGGGCCTGGGTCCATCCCCACAAGGAGCCGCCGCGGACCGTGCGTCAACGGCTGGGTGGGGCCGCCGAGGTGGTGCTGTCGCGTGTCAGGCCTCGGCACCGGCTCAAGCAATGCGCGGATTGGGTACGGCGGATGCGTTGGCGCCCGAATGGCTTCTCCCTCGGCGATGGCCGGGCCTTCACCGTGCTCCGCTCCGGTCGACCGATCGTCTTCGACTCCGAGGATGCCGTCCAACTCGGGAACCTGGCAGCCAACGGTCGCCTCGACGATTCGTTCCTGCGGTTCCTCGGCCGAACGTTGTCGGGATCAGATGTCTACGTCGATGTCGGGGCGAACATCGGGCAGTTCGTGATCGAGGCGATGCGTCACCTCGGTCGGTTCGGGCGGGTGTTCGCCTTCGAGCCCAATCCCCGGATCACCGCCATCCTCCGCAAGAACGTCATGCTCCACCGCACCACGGGCGCCCGGGGCGAGGTGATCATCCACGAGTGCGGGGTCTCCGATCATCGAGGTACCGGTGTGCTGCACGTGCCCCGTTCGCACGGCGGCCGTGGAACCATCTGGTCCGCCACCGTCGAAGATGTCGATCGCGCCACCATCGACGAGATCGATGTGGAACTCGTGCGACTCGATGATGTTCTTGGTCACCTCTCCCATATCCGTGTACTGAAGATCGATGTGGAGGGGAACGAACCCAACGTCCTCGCCGGGGCGAGCGAGCTGATCGAGTCGGGCCGGGTCGACTTAGGCGACGTCGAGGCAGTGCGTCGGCACCTAGGACCCCGCCGGGCCGACCTCGCCGATCTCCTGAGTGGGTGGGAACGACAGGGAGCGACCTTCTGGGCCATCGACGGCCGAGGACGTCTGCAGCGCCATTCGCGCCCGATCGCCAGCGTGCTGACCACCGCCGACCGCAGTCATCTGGTGATCGACACCCGGGTGTTCGGGGAGCGGGCCCGGGCTGCGATGGGGCCCCAGGCGGGGTCCTGAGGGTCCTGAGGGTCCTGAGGGTCCCGACGGGGTGTGACGAGGGGTTGTGAATCATGACGATTTCATGACGAAAGGGTTGCGATTCCTCCCCCAGCGGTGGGAGACTCGGAGCCTGATGTCGCCGCTGTTCCGCCCCCGCCGACTCATCTCCATGGCTCTCGTCGTGGCTGCTCTGGCCGGGGCAGTGAACTTGTCGGGCCCCGCCAGTGCCAACGAACTGGCCAACAAGCGGGCCGAGGCGGCGGCCGTGGCCGCTCGTCTGGCCGAACTCGACGG
>JBJTGD010000187.1:0-4438 GCA_046093735.1 Acidimicrobiia bacterium
TGTCGACGAGCCAGTCGATGATCCGCTGGTCCCAGTCGTCGCCGCCGAGGCTGGTGTCGCCGTGGGTCGACTTCACCTCGAACACGCCGTCGCCGATCTCGAGCACGGACACGTCGAAGGTGCCGCCGCCGAGGTCGAACACGAGGATCGTCTGGTCCTCGGTCTCCTTGTCGAGGCCGTAGGCCAGTGCAGCCGCAGTGGGCTCGTTGATGATGCGCAGCACCTCGAGGCCGGCGATCTGGCCGGCTTCCTTGGTGGCGGTGCGCTGGGCGTCGTCGAAGTAGGCGGGCACGGTGATGACCGCCTGGGTCACGGTGTCCCCGAGGTAGGCCTCGGCATCGCGCTTGAGCTTCATCAGCGTGCGGGCCGAGATCTCCTGGGCCGTGTACGCCTTGCCGTCGATGTCGATCGTCCAGTTGGTGCCCATGTGGCGCTTGACGGAACGGATCGTGCGATCAGGGTTGGTGATGGACTGCCGCTTGGCCACCTCGCCGACGAGGACCTCGCCGTTGTTGGCGAAGGCGACCACCGAGGGCGTGGTGCGACTGCCCTCGGAATTGGGGATGACGACCGGTTCGCCGGCCTCGAGGACCGAGACGACCGAGTTGGTTGTGCCGAGGTCGATACCGACGGCCTTGGGCATTGCTTGCTCCTTGTGCTGATGGGCCCTCAGGCCCGTTCTGGGGGTTCCGAACACTGCGTCCGGGTACTGAAGAAACTTGAGTACGGCGTTGACAACTTCCGCTGGCCCCACTCTATTCCCGCTCCGGGCCGATTCCCCACCCGCCATCCCGGCCGGTCGGCGGCGAGACGGCTCGGGCCCCGGCGGTGGGCCACACTGGGCCCATGACCACCTCCACCCTCGTCCTGCTCCGGCATGGCCAGAGCACCTGGAACCTCGAGAACCTCTTCACCGGCTGGTACGACGCCGACCTCACCGAACAGGGCCGTACCGAGGCCTCGGCCGCCGGTGGGGCCATGGCCGACGCCGGGGTCGCTCCGACCATCCTCCACACCTCGCTGCAGACCCGGGCCATCCGCACCGCCAATCTGGCCCTCGACGCCATGGATCGACTGTGGGTACCGGTTCGTCGCTCGTGGCGCCTCAACGAACGTCACTACGGGGCCCTGCAGGGCATGGACAAGAAACAGACCACCGAGACCTACGGCGCCGAGCAGGTCTTCGAATGGCGCCGCTCCTACGCCGTGCCCCCGCCTCCGCTCGATCCCGACGACGAGCGCCATCCCCGCTTCGACGAGCGCTATGCCGGACTGCCCGCCGACGTGCTGCCCGCCTCGGAATGCCTGGCCGACGTGGTCGTGCGAATGCTGCCGTGGTGGTACGACGCCATCGTTCCCGACCTCCGGGCCGGCCACACCGTGCTGGTGGTGGCCCACGGCAACAGTCTGCGGGCGCTCATCAAGCATCTCGACGGGATCTCCGATGCCGACATCGCCGACGTGAACCTGCCCACCGGCGTGCCCATGCGTTACGAGCTCGGGCCCGACATGCGCCCCACGGCCACCCTGCCCCTCGAGGCTCGGTACCTCGGTGACGCCGAGGCGGCCCGCGCCGCGGCCGAGGCCGTGGCCCGGCAGGCGGGCTGACGAGGCCAACGGGCGAGCGCGGAGCTGGAGCGGTGCCTATGCTCTGTCGCCATGGCACGTGACGCATGGCTCGACCACCTCGCGCAGGTCCCCCTGTTCGCCGAGTGTGACAAGAAGCAGCTCCAACAGGTCGCCTCGGCGTCGACCGAACTGTCGATCGACGCCGGCAAGGTGCTGGTGCGGGAGGGCGACGTCGGACACGAGTGCTTCGTGATCGTCTCCGGTTCCGCTTCGGTCACCCGAGGCGGTCAGTCGCTGGCCACCATCGATGCCGGCGCCGTGGTCGGCGAACTCGCACCGCTCACCGGCGCGGCCCGCACGGCCACCGTCACCGCCGACACGCCGATGGAGATCCTCGTGATCGGGCAGGGCGAGTTCAACGGCCTGCTCGAGGAGGTACCCGGGCTGGCCGTGACGCTGCTGCGCTCGCTGGCCGCCCGCCTCGCCACCGACGACTGAGACCTCGCCACCACCGGTGGCGCCCACATCGACGAAGGCCGTGCTGGCCTGTTCCGGGTAGCGTTCGTTCCGCTATGGAGAACAAGCGCCTCAAGGGCCCCCATCTCGTCCTTCTCATCGGTGTCGCCTTCGCGACCGTGACTGCGCTGTCGGGAATCGCGGCCGCCGTGTTCCAGCAACACGACGAGTCGCCCACCACCCGAGAGGTGTTCGGCGGCATCCCGACGCCACTGAAGTTCGCCTTCTACGCCATCACCTCGGTGCTGTTGATCTACGGCGCGGTCCTGTTCGGCCAGCGGGTCAAGAACTGGGGCCGGGGTCGTCCCGACGATCGTCGGACGACGCCCCGCAACGTGAAGCGCCGACTGGCCGACTTCCGGGCCGGGGTCTACATGCAGACGCTGCTGCGGGACCCGGCCGCCGGCATCATGCATTCGCTCATCTACTTCTCGTTCCTCGTGCTGCTGGCCGTCACCACGATCCTCGAGATCAACCACCAGGTGCCCGAGTCGTGGAAGTTCCTCAACGGCAACGTGTACATGGCGTACTCGTTCATCGGTGATCTGGCCGGTCTGTGCCTGTTGGTGGGCGTGGTGTGGGCCATCATCCGCCGCTACGTGCAACGCCCCTACCGGATCCGCATCAAGTCGAAGCCCGAACATGCGGTGATCCTCGGCATCTTCCTCGCCATCACCGTCACCGGTTTCGGTACCGAGGCGTGGCGCATCGCCGACACCGGGATGCCCTCGTTCGAAAAGTGGTCCTTCGTGGGCTGGCCCATCGCCACTCTCATCGACGGGTCGTCGAACCTGGCCGGCGGCCACCAGATCTGGTGGATCGCCCACATCCTGAGCTTCTTCGCCTTCCTGGCCATCCTGCCGGTGACGATGCTGCGTCACATGTTCACCTCGCCGCTGAACATGTACCTGAAGGACCGGCCGCGGCCCAAGGGCGCCATGAAGCCGATGCCCAACCTCATGGAGACCGAGCTGGAGACCTTCGGTGCCTCCACCGTCGAGGACTTCACCTGGAAGCAACTGCTCGACCTCGATGCCTGCACCATGTGCGGACGGTGCACCTCGGTGTGCCCGGCGCACGCCACAGGCAAGCCGCTCGATCCCCGCGAGATCGTGCTCAAGTCCGGCGAGGTCATGGCCGCCACGGGCAACCCAAAGGTGTCCCCCCCGATCGGCGTCGTTCCCGAGATCACCGTGACGGCCGATTCGCTGTTCGAGCGCATCACCCCGGAGGAGATCTGGGCGTGCACGACCTGCAAGGCGTGCGACGAGAACTGCCCGGTGAACATCGAGATCCTCGACAAGATCCTCGACATGCGGCGCTATCTGTCGTTGATGGAGTCGAACTTCCCCACCGAGCTCGGCAACGCCTACCGCTCCATGGAGAACAGCGGCAACCCATGGGGCATGAGCCAGAACGATCGTGCCGACTGGGCCGAGAAGTTCGAGGGCATCGAGGTGCTCGACGGCTCCAGCCCACTGGAGGCCGACTATCTGTACTGGGTGGGCTGCGCCGGATCGTTCGACGACAAGAACAAGAAGGTCACCCAGGCGATGGCCCAGTTGCTCAAGCGGGCCGAGATCTCGTTCTCGATTCTCGGCCCGTCGGAGATGTGCACCGGTGATCCGGCTCGACGCTCGGGCAACGAGTACATCTTCCAGATGCTGGCCATGCAGAACATCGAGACCCTCAACGGCATGGGCGTGAAGAAGATCATCACGCAGTGCCCGCACTGCTTCAACACGCTGGCCAACGAGTACCCACAGCTCGGTGGCGAGTACGAGGTCGTGCATCACAGCCAGTTCCTCGAGTTCCTCATCGAGACCGGCAAGCTCGACCTCAAGGGCGCCACGCTGGAGGAGCGGGTCGTGTACCACGACTCGTGCTACCTCGGTCGCCACAACGACGTGTACCTCGCCCCGCGCAAGGTGATCGGTTCGCTCGGTGGCGTCGAGATCGTCGAAGCGGCCCGCAACGGCACGAAGGGCATGTGCTGTGGTGCTGGCGGAGCGCGAATGTGGATGGAGGAGAGCACCGGCAAGCAGGTGAACGTCGAGCGTTCACAGGAACTGCTGCGCACCGGCGCCACCAAGATCGCCGTGGCCTGTCCGTTCTGCTACGTCATGATCGACGACGGCGTGAAGTCGCAGGGTGTCGACGAGGACCAGGTGAAAGTGGCCGATATCTCCATGCACGTGCTCGAGGCCATCGAGCGGGCCGAGGCGATCGAGAACACGACGCCGGTCGTCTGAACCGGCGTCGACTCATCGACCGGCGGGCCACCTAGAGGAAGTTCTCCCAGTACCGGCTCGGGCGCGGCCCGACCTGACCCTGATACTTGGAGCCGACCGCC
>JBJTGD010000188.1:0-12728 GCA_046093735.1 Acidimicrobiia bacterium
CTCGATGCGCTCCAACGGCAACAGTGCGTCGAGTCGTTCGAGTTGCGCCCGCTGACGCTCCACTCGTTCGAGACGGAACTTCGCTGCGGCCTGCAGTGCGTCGAGCGCCATGTCGTCGGCGGTCGCCACCTCGCCCGGGTCGCGGTCGAGACCATCGGGCGCATCGAGGACCGAGTTCACCATCACCGGTCCGCGGTGCACGCCGATCTCGTCCTCCAGGGCGAAGGCCGTCTCCACGACCTCGGTCACCGGGGTCTCCTCCGGCACCGTCACCAGCACCACCCGACAGCGCGAGCCGTCGGCCAACATCTCCAGCACCCCGTCGGCCTGCGAGGCGATGGGACCGGAACCGACTGCAGCCCGCAGTCCGGTGGGGGAACGCAGGAACTCGATGGCGTGGCCGGCGGCCGGAGCGTCGAGCACGATCACATCGGCGGCGCCGGCCACCTCCATGGCCTTGACCCGGCCCAGCACCAGCAGGTCGCGGATACCCGGCGCCGCGGTGGTGACCACATCGATGGCGCCGGCCCGCACGAGGCGGCGGGTGATCCGGGACAGACCGTTGTCGTCGAGGTACTCGGCCAGGGCGTGATCTGGGGTCACCAGTCGCCCCCGCACCTCGGCCTCGGCGCCCGTGGCCGGTCGCAGCACGGCTCCATCGAGGTCCGGTTCGGGGCCGGCGAACAGTCCGGCCACCGGTCCGCCGGGCGCCAGACGCACCAGCAGCGAGGTCAGACCGGCCCGTGACGCCGAGCGGGCCAGCGTTGCGGCCACCGTGCTTTTGCCGACGCCTCCCGTCCCGGCCACGATGAGCACTCGTGACTCGGCGTAGAAGTGTGCAGGGAGCATGGTCTCCTCGAGAAGGACGTCGGCGCAGGCTACCGATCGTCGGTGCGGGGCTGGTCCTGCTGGCCGTCGTCGTCGGGGTGCTCGGGCTGTCGGCCGACCGTCCCGTGGCGGCCGAGACCTCCACCACGGTCATCAACGAAGGCGGGCCGGCCGGGTTCGTGGCCATCGCCAAGGTGTCCGGACTGTTCGATCCGGTGCTCACCGACTTCGTGTCGACCTCCATCGACGAGGCCAACGCCGAGGGCGCCATCGGTCTCATCCTCCAGACCGACTCCACCGGGGTCGTGGTCGACGATGCCACCTTCGCTGCGCTGCTCACCAAGATGCGCACCTCCAAGGTGCCGGTCGACGTGTGGGTGGGACCGTCGGGATCGAGCCTCACCGGCACCGCCGCGCAACTGGTGGGCGCAGCCCAACAGGTCGGGGTGTCACCCGGGAGTCGTCTCGGTGACGCCGGTGAACCGGTGGTCGGTGGACTGGACACGCAACGTCTGGCCCTCATCGCCGATCGCACCGTCAACGCGCAGGAAGCCGCCGATCTCGGCATCTCCACGGTCGATGCACCCACCGTCGGTGACTTCCTCATCAACCTGCCCGGTGTGACCACGGTCGAGCGCACCGCCGAGAACGGCGAGACGCGGCGCGAGCCTCTCACGCAGGTGCGCTTCGGTCAGCTGTCGCTGGTGTCGAACCTCATGCACACAGTGGCCAGCCCGGCCGTGGCCTATCTGTTGCTCACCGTGGGCATCGCCCTCATCATCTTCGAGTTGTTCACCGCCGGTGTCGGCGTGGCCGGCGTGGTCGGTGCCGGGTCGTTCATCCTCGCCGGCTACGGCCTGTGGGTGCTGCCCACCCGATGGTGGGCGCTGGTGCTGTTCGCGCTGGCCATGTTCGCCTTCGCCGTCGATGTGCAGACCGGTGTGCCGAGGGTGTGGACCGGGATCGGCGTGGTGGCCTTCGCCGTGTTCTCGTTCACCCTCTACGACGGGTTCTCGTTGTCGTGGATCACCCTGCTGGTCGGCATCGTCGGGGTGATGCTGGCCTTCATCGGCGGTATGCCGTCGATGGTGCGCACGCGGTTCTCCACGCCCACGATCGGTCGCGAATGGATGATCGGTGAACTTGGCCGAGCCGTCACGGCCGTGGATCCCGACGGTGTGGTGCAGATCCGTGACGCTCTGTGGCGGGCCACCACCAACCGGGCCACCCCCATCGAGGAACTCGAACGGGTGCGGGTGGTCAGCATCGACGGTCTCGTGCTCGAGGTGGAACCCGAGAGCGGCGGGGCCCGCGACTACCGGGATCGCTCGGGTCGCTGAGGGCCATACTCCCAGTTCAGGGCCTTGCGCCAGAGTCGGAAACTCCCTCTTGCGACGTACGTCACACCGGGGATACGTTCGGCCCCGGAGTGAGGGGGCGTCCTATGAGCGTTCAGCGGGTCGACGACAACTGGCAGTTGCAGGCGGCATGCCGGGGGCCGCATTCGGTGGTCTTCTTCCCGCCCACGCAGTTCGAACGCAAGGACGACAAGCTCCAGCGCGAGGAGCGGGCCAAGGAGATCTGCTCCGACTGCTCGGTGCGCACCGCATGTCTCGACTACGCCCTGGAGATCCGTGAGCCTCACGGCATCTGGGGAGGCCTCAACGAGGTCGAGCGGAAGGTGCTGCTCACCAGCTGACGTGAATCCATGGTCTGCGACGTCCGTTCGGGGGGACGGACGCTCGCTGCGTACCGGCGCCGGGGTGGCTCACCACCCCGGCGCCGGGCTCTTTCCGGGCACGCGGCACCCACACCTGGGCCCACCGGTACGCTGCGAACGTGTTGGTGGCGCTGTTCCTCGTGTTCGTGGTGGCGCCGGTGGTGGAACTGGCGGTGTTCCTCCAGGTGGCCCAGTGGATCGGTGTGTGGCCGGCCGTGCTCGCCGTGCTGGTGCTCAGCGTTCTCGGTGTGTGGGTGGTCAAGCGGGCCGGGGTCGCCGGTGTGCGACGCACCCGAGCCACTCTCCAACGAGGGGAGATCCCCACCGTGGAGGTGGCCGACGGTCTGCTCGTCGTGTTCGCCGGGGTGCTGCTCATCGTTCCCGGGTTCATCACCGACGTGGTGGCGTTGCTGCTGCTCGTCCCTGCCGTCCGTTCGCTGGTGCGACGCCGATTCGTGCGCGACTGGATGGTGGGTCGACGGGTGTCCACCTTCGTTCGCGATCGGTCGGTGGTCGACGTCGCGTGGATAGGTGACGTGACCCCGCCGACCCGCGACGGCCGTCCTCCGATCGAACTCGGTCCGCCCCGCGACTGACCCGTGTCCGACCTCGCGCCGCTGACCCACGACGTACCCGTCGCCATCTCGCCGCTCGTGCGGCGGATCGTGGCCGCCAATCCGAGCCACATGACCGGTCCGGGCACCAACACCTATCTGGTGGGCACCGACGAGGTGGCCGTCATCGATCCCGGACCGGACGATGCGGCCCACACCGCAGCGATCGTGGCCGCCGGCGCCGGACGCATCCGGTGGATCCTGTGCACCCACACCCATCCCGATCATTCGCCGGGGACGGCCGCATTGGTCGAGGCCACCGGAGCGTCGGTCATGGCCTGGTCGAACCGGGGTGGACTGCGCCCCGACAGACGGCTGCGCGACGGTGACGAACTGGTCACCGACCACTGGACGATCCGGGCCGTGCACACGCCCGGTCACGCCGGGAATCACCTGTGCTTCCTGCTGGTCGACGAGGGTTTGATGTTCTCCGGCGATCACATCATGCAGGGATCGACGGTGGTGATCAGTCCGCCCGACGGCGACATGGGCGCGTACCTCGAGTCGTTGGTCAAGGTGCGCGATCTCGGACCGGTGGCCATCGCCCCCGGACACGGTCACGTCATCGAGGATCCTCGTTCACTCATCGACTGGTACGTGGCGCACCGTCTCGAACGCGAAGCGCAGTTGCACTCGTTGCTCATCGGGATGGGTTCGGCCCGCATCGCCGAGCTCGTCGAGGCCGCTTATGTCGATCTCGATCCGGTCCTCGTACCCATGGCCAAGCGGTCGGTGCACGCGCACCTGCGCAAGCTGGCGTCCGAGGGACAGGTCGACGGTGACGGTGCCCGCGGTGAGTGGCGCGCGCTCAGTCCGGCGGACGATCGGGGAACCGGTCGAACCGCCACAACACGGGGAACATGAGGATCCAGCCGCCCACGATGGCCAGGGTGGCCACGCCGCCCACCACCACGGCGGTGCCGGTGCCGAGCAACTGACCGGCCACTCCCGATTCGAAGGCGCCCAGTTCGTTGGACGCGCCGATGAACACGCCCTCCACGGCCATCACCCGGCCGCGCGCGCTGCTCGGGGTCACCAGCGGTACCAGCGTGCTGCGCACGAACACACTCACCGAATCGGCGGCGCTCAGGGCGAACATGGCCACGAAGGCGATGACGAACGATCGGGTCGCGCCCAGCACGATCGTGAACAGTCCGAACACGGCCACTGCACTGAACATCACCGGTCCGACGTGGCGTCGGATGGGCCGCGCGCTCACGGTGATCGTCACCATTGCGGCACCGATGCCCCCGGCGGCGCGCAACCAACCCAGCCCCACGGCGTCGACGCCGAGGCGCTTCTCGGCGATGGCGGGCAGCAGGGCCACCGCACCACCGAACAGCACGGCGAACAGATCCAGCGAGATGGCACCGAGCAGCGCGGGGTTGCGCCGGATCACCCGGAACCCCTCGAACGTCTCGTGCAGTCGGCTTCGGCGCGTCGCCGCCGGCCCGCCGATCGCCGCGCCGCGCTCGGATGCCTGCTCCTCACCGAGGGTGTCGAGCGACTCGGCGGGCCGGTACTCATCGGCCAGATCGACGAAGGCGGCCTCGCGGGTGCGAGCATCCGTGGACGAGTGGACGGTGCGGGGGGTGAAGCCGATGAGCACCATCCCCATCGCCGCGAAGGCGGCCGAGGCGAGGAAGGGCCACCACGCCGCGCCGGTGTAGAGGAAACCGGCAGCCACGGGGCCGACGATCGCCGCCGACTGCCAGCACGCCACGCTGAAGGCCGAGACGCGCGGCAGGCCGCCGGCGGGGGCGAGATCGGCGGGCATGGCCCGCAACGACGGCGCCACGAAGGCCCGCCCCACGCCGAACACCGCCACCATGGCGAAGATCGGCATCGTCGCCGTCGCCCCCGAGGCGATGTACCAGGCCAGCACCAACGAGCACACGACCTCGAGTGACAGACCGGCGGCGATCACGCGACGTCGGTCGAACCGATCGGCGAACGTGCCCGACACCGTCATGAGCAACAGGGCCGGCGCGAACTCGGCCAGACCGAGCAGACCGAGGTCGAGGTCGCGACCGGTGATGTCGTAGACGACCTTGCCCAGGGCGGTGATCTGGATGATCGCCGCCAGCACCGCCGTCAGGTTGGTGAGCAGCATCGGGGCGACGCCCCGGGAGCGCAGGACGACGCCGGCCGATGGTGAGCGGGCGCCGGCCGTGTCGGTCACGCCACGACGCGGTACTCGTGGCCGTCATCCACGGGACGTCGCTCGGCCCGGCCGGTGAGACGGAGGTGCTCGAGATGGGCGTGCGTCTCCGAGTCGGCCATCGGCCCGCGACTGCGCGGTGAGAACAGGTGCTCCGACCAGGTCGTCACCGTGGCCCACCCGGTGGTGGGCGCGGCCGACACCAACTGTCCGAGCCGGATGTCGTGGTGGTCCTTGATGGCCTGACAGCGACCGGCGAGATCACCGAAGGGATGTCCGTGGGCGGGCAGCACGGTGGTCACGCCCTCCAGTGCGGCGACCTTGTCGAGGTTGGCCATGTACGAGGCCAGCGTGTCGCCGCCCCAGAACCCGGCGACGTGCGGGGTGATGGTGGGCAGCACATGATCACCGCTCAGCACCACGCCGTCCTCCGGACTCCACATGCACAGATGGTCGTGGGTGTGTCCGGGTGTCAGCAGGCCGATCCATTCGCGGTCGCCCATGCGCACTGGCTGCATGTCGTCGACGACGATCGTGGGGCGGGGCGCCTTGAGCCACGACATCTCCTCGATGCGACCGTCGGCCACGGCGGCGCGCACCCGCTCGCGGAATCCCACGATGCCCGGGTACTCGCGGGCCAGTGTCTCTTCATCGGCCGCGGCCACGGCGTCGAGGATCGTGCCGGCCTCCACCGCGTCGGCCGGATCGAGGGGCTGCAACGGCGTCTCGTCGAGATCGAGGATGTCGATCCACTTGCGGAACATCGTCGAGGTGAGCACATCGGCGCCGGACGACTCCACCAGTCGGTGCGCGCCTCCGAAGTGATCGGGATGTGAGTGGGTGATGTAGACGGTGTGCACCCGAGCCAGTGGAATCGACGCGCTGCGCAGGCGGGCCACCAGCGCCTCCCACGACTCGTCACTGGGCAGGCCGGGATCGACGAGGGTGAATCCGCGTGAGTCCTCGATGGCGTAGGTGTTCACGTGTCCGAGACCGGTGAAGTTGGTGGGCAACTGCAGACGCAGGATGCCGCGGGCGACCTCGGTGATCTCCTCGGTCGCCTCCTCCTGTTCCTGCTTCAGAGGGCGGGGCGCGCCGTCGGAGGACGCAGGCTGCGGCGTGTGGTCGTGTCCATCCCCCATGGCGTTCCGACCCTACTGCGCGTCGGCCAGACGACAGAACGTGTCGCGGTAGTACCGCAGCTCGATCACGCTCTCCCTGATGTCGCCCAGGGCCCGGTGATTCTCGGCCTTGGCCGGCGCGTCCGACAGCAGCGTCGGGTTCCACCGCTTGATGAGTTCCTTCACCGTCGACACGTCCACCGACCGGTAGTGCAGGAACTCCTCGATGGAGGGCATGTGGGTGGCGAGGAACCGTCGGTCGGTGCCGATCGAGTTGCCGCACAGCGGCACGGTCTGGGCCTCGCCGATGTGGGACCGCAGGAAGGCCAGCGTCTGTGCCGCAGCGTCGTCCACCGTCACCGTCGACGCCTCGATGAGGGGCAGCAGTCCGCTGCGGGTGTGCATCGACACCACGAACGGGTCCATGCCGGCCAGGACCTCGGGTGGTTGGTGGATGACCAGTTCGGGACCCTCGGCGAGGATGGTGAGGTCGTCGTCGGTCACGAGGCTGGCGATCTCGACGATGGCGTGTCGTGTCGGGTCGAGACCCGTCATCTCCAGATCGATCCAGGCGAGCATTGGGCGATCCTACGAGTCCGATGGCGCGGCCCTACGATCCCGGCGTGCTCGAGGTGCCCGTGATCCGACTCGATCCCGATCTGCCCCTACCGCAGTACGCGCGACCGGGCGATGCCGGTCTCGATCTCGTGGCTCGCGAGGACGTGGTGTTGCTGCCTTCCGGGGGACGGGCGTTGGTTCCCACCGGGATCGCCATCGCCGTGCCGGAGGGTCATGCCGGGTTCATCCAGCCCCGCAGCGGTCTGGCCCGCCAGCACGGCGTCACGTGTCTCAACACCCCCGGGTTGATCGACAGCGGCTACCGCGGCGAGTTGATGGTGCTGTTGGTCAACACCGATCCCGTCGAACCGTTCACTGTTCGGCGCGGCGAACGCATCGCGCAATTGGTCGTGCAACGCGTCGAGCATGTCGTGCTCGTGCCGGTCGACGACTTCGATCACCTCGGGCCCACCGAACGCGGCGAGGGCGGGTTCGGCCACTCCGGACGCTGAGGGCGTTCAGTCGTCGGATTCGATCGCTCCCGGGATCTTCCAGTCCGACAAGCGCCACATCAACTCGAGGAGCGCGGCGGCGACGGCACCGAACCCGACCGCGGCAGCCACGTCGTTGGCCTGGGGCAGGACGAGGTCGAAGTAGTCGCGGGGGAACGGCACCACCAGCGCACCGACGAACAGCGCCACCATCGACGCCACCAGCACCACCTTCCACGCCACGAACGGACGACACAGGATCGTCAGCACCCAGATGGCGATGGTGAACAGGGTGATGACGGCGACGGTGCGCGTCTCGGCCAACTGCGCCTCACCGGTGCCGATGTCGGCGCGGGCCACCACGTAGGAGATGGAGGTGGCGATGGCAGCCAGTGCGCCGGCCGGGATGGCGAACCGCAACACCCGGCGCAGGAAGCCCGTCACCGCTCGCCGGTTGTTCTTCGACAGGGCGAGGAAGAACCCGGGGATACCGATCGTCAACGACGACAACAACGTGAAGTGACGGGGCAGGAACGGGAAGGGCATGCGCCCGATGCCGATGATGACGGCCAACGCCACCGCGTAGAACGTCTTGGTCAGGAACAGGTTCGCCACCCGCTCGACGTTGGCGATGACGCGGCGACCCTCGTTGACCACCGACGGGAACAACGAGAAGTCGTTGTCGAGCAGCACGAAGCGGGCCACGGCGCGCGCTGCGGCCGAGCCCGAACCCATGGCCACGCCGACATCGGCGTCCTTGAGGGCGAGGGTGTCGTTGACGCCGTCACCGGTCATGGCCACGGTGTGACCCCGCGATTGCAGCGCGTGCACCATCGCCCGTTTCTGGTGCGGCGTGACGCGACCGAACACCGAATGGTGCTCGAGGCCCTCGGCCAGTGCGCTCTCGTCCTCGGGGAGTTGACGGGCATCGAAGGGATCGTCGGCACCGGGCACACCGCAGCGACGGGCCACGGCCCCTACGGTGATCGGACTGTCGCCGGAGATGATCTTCACGGTGACGTCCTGCCGGCCGAAGTAAGCGATGGTGTCGGGCGCGGCGGCCCGGATCTGTTCGTCCAGCACCACGAGCGCAGCGGGCGCGATCCCGGAGGCGAGCGTCTCGCCGGTCAGACCGGCGGGCGACGACGCCAGCAGCAGCACCCGCTGACCCCGGGACGACCAGTGCGCCACCCGGTCGCGGGCGGCGTCACGGGCCTCACTCGGAGCGACGGCCTCCAGCAGGATGTCGGGCGCCCCGAGGTACCAGGCGCCGTGGTCGACGAAGGCCGCGGCGCTCCACTTGCGGGCCGAGGAGAACGCCACCGAGTCCGACAGCGTCCACCCCGGCGACTGAGGATGGGCGGCGACGATGGCGGCCAACGACGGGTTGGGATGGTCGTCGGCCGCGCCCATGGCGGCCAGTACGGACGCGGCGTCGGTGTGATCGCTGCCGAGGTGTTCGAGCGTGGACAGCGTGAGCGAACCCTCGGTGAGCGTGCCTGTCTTGTCGAGGCCCACGGTGTCGACGCGGGCCAGACCTTCGATGGCCGCCAGTTCCTGCGTGAGCACCTTGCGCTGGGCCAGCCGGGTGGCCCCCACGGCGAAGGCGATCGAGGTGAGCAGCACCAGTCCTTCGGGAACCATCGCCACCAGCCCGGCCACCGAGCTCTGTGCCGCTTCCACCACTCCCTCGTGGGTCGAGAGCTGCGCGGTGACGAGCAGCACGGCGATGGGCGGCATCATCCACCCGACGATCTTGATGATGCGGTTGATGCCGGTGCGCAGTTCGCTCTTGACCAGCGAGAAGCGACGGGCCTCGCTCGACAGTCGGAACGCGTAGGCGTCGGCACCGACGGCGGTGGCCCGGATCACCCCGCTGCCCGCCACCACGAAACTGCCCGACATCACCGAGTCGCTCGTCGCCTTGTCCACCGGATCGGCCTCACCGGTGAGCAGCGACTCGTCGATCTCGAGGTTGGTGCTGTCGAGCACCTCGCCGTCGACGGCGATCTGGTCGCCGAGGCTCAGCACGATGATGTCGTCGAGCACGAGATCCTTCGACATGATCTCGGTCTCGGTCCCGTCGCGTCGTACCCGGGCGCGAGGTGCGTTGAGTACCGCCAGTCGATCCAGGGAGCGCTTCGAGCGAAGCTCCTGCACGATGCCGATGAGCGCGTTGGCCACCAGCACCACACCGAACAGGGCATCGCGGTACTCGCGGATGACGAGGATCACCACCAGCAATGCGCCGAGCAGCAGGTTGAACGGCGTGATGACGTTGGCCCGCAGGATCTGGGCGAACGTGCGACTCGTCGGATCGGGGACGTCGTTGGTGCGGCCGTCGGCCCGTCGTTCGGCCACCTCGGCCGACGTGAGTCCCCGCGCCTGATCGATCATCGTCAGCGTGGATGCACCACGACGACGGGAACGGTGCAATGGCTGACGCACTGCTGACCGACGGATCCGACGAGCAGTCCGGTGAACCCACCATGTCCGCGCGAGCCGACCACCAGCAGGTCGGCCTCGGCGGCGGCGTCGAGCAGCACCTGCGTGGCCGTCCCCTCGGCGACCAGCGTGGTCACGGCGACCCCGCCGTCGGGGGTGATCCCCTCCTCGGCCACCAGGGCCAGCATCTCGGTGCGGGCCTCGCCCTGGAGGCCATCAGGGGTGGGCATCGACCCGAAGGCCGGCAGCGCCGTGGTGAGCGGGTACTGCCATGCGGTCACGATCTCCAGCGCCGCGCCGTGCGCCTTGGCCTCGGCCCACGCCCACCGCAGCGCGGCCCGGGAACCGGCCGATCCGTCGACACCCACGACGATCTTGTCCATCGCTGCTCCTCCCTGTCCGTCGAAGCCTACGGTCCCGCCCGCCACCGAACGGGGGGATCGCCGGGGGATCGCTGCGGGAGCCCGGCGTCGATCGGGCCGGGGCTGCGTTGGATCGGGCCGCCTCACCTGCGAGGATGAGAGGGCCATGACGGTCCAGTCCTTCTCCGTCCTCTTCGCCTCCTTCGCCCTGCTGTGCTGGGTGGCCGTCGTGGTGGTCGCCGTCACCGCCATCGTGCGTCGAGTGCGCGGGCCGGAGGCATTGGCCGAGTTCCGAAACGGTCTCGGCCGGGTGGCGTTGCCGCTGGCGTGGATCGTCGCCGCCGTCACCACCGCCGGCTCGCTCTACTACTCGAAGGTGCAGGGGTACGTGCCCTGCGAGCTCTGCTGGTATCAGCGCATCGTGCTCTACCCCTTCGCAGTGATCCTCGCCATCGCCGCGTGGCGGCGTGATTCGTCGATCCGCGTCTACGCCATCCCCGTGCTGTGCATCGGGGTGGTCATCTCGGTGTACCACTCGTGGATCCAGTGGTTCCCGCCGGCCAGCGGGACGTCGTTCTGCACCACCGACACCCCGTGCACCCTCAAGTACGTCGACGAGTTCGGATTCGTCACGTTGCCGTTCATGGCCCTCTCGGCCATGGCCATCATCATCGCCCTGTTGTCCATCAGTCGATACGACGATTCCGAGGAACTCGTCGAGGAAGTGGAGATCCAGTCGTGAGCAATCGTGTGAAGGGCAAGAACTCGGCATCCCAGCGCGTGCGAGCTGCCTCGAACGCTGGCAAGGGCAAGTCGACGACGTGGATCTGGATCGTCGCAGTCGTGGCCGTCGTGGTGATCGGCGTCGTCGTGATCGCCGTGAGTCGCGGCGGTGGTTCCACCGCTGGTGGTGGCGCGTCGCCCAGTGGCGGCACCGTCGTGCCCAACGGCCGTCTCGACTACGGCACCATCAAGGTCAACGGCACGCCTCTTCCTGCGTACTCGAAGGATGCGACCGACACTGCGCTCGGCACGGTCATCCCCCAGATCAGTGGCGTGCAGTTCGACGGCAAGCAGCTCGACATCGTGCCCACCGACGGCAAGCCGAAGATCATCATGGTCGTCGCCCACTGGTGCCCGCACTGCCAGGCCGAGGTGCCGCGCATCCAGAAGTGGCTGAACGAATCGGGGATGCCGGCCGACGTCGAACTGGTCACCATCGCCACCGCCAACGATCCGTCCCGGGGCAACTTCCCGGCCGCCGACTGGCTGCGTCGTGAGAAGTGGAGTGTCCCCACCATCGTGGATGACAAGGCCTCGCAGGTGAACGACGCGCTGGGTGTGAGCGGGTTCCCCTTCTTTGTGGTCACCAACGGCAAGGGTCAGGTGATCTACCGGACCAGTGGCGAGATCGGTCAGGACGAGTGGAACAAGCTCCTGGCCGCCGCTCGCTCCAACTGACCGCCGGCGAACCGGACTGCTGCGCCCGCTCGAGTCCCTGACCCCGAGCGGGGCCCGTTCGTGCCTCCGGTGGGGGTCGAACCCACGATCGTCGGATTAAAAGTCCGCTGCCTTACCACTTGGCCACAGAGGCGGGTCGGGTCACGTTACCCGTGTCCGGTGATCGCTCATGGGGCCACGGATAGCGTCACTCTGTGACCGTCGCCGAGACCGAAGCCGCTCCCGTGCGCGCACCGGTCTGGCGATCGGCGCTCCGGTACTGGGTCCTCGCTGCGGTTCTGCTCGGCGTGCTCGTGTGGTGGGGCGCCCGCACACCGTTCACCGGGTACGGCGGTGTCGACCCCGGCACCTACCCGGGCTCGTCGGTGTTCGGTGGGTGGTTGCGTTTCGACGGGAACTGGTACGTCCTCATCGCATGGCGCGGGTACTGGTTCGAGGGCGTCGACGTGCAGGGACCGGTGGCGTTCTTCCCCGCCTATCCGTCGGTTCTGTGGGCGCTGCACACCGTCACCCGAGTTCGCGTCGAGTTGCTGGGCACGATCGTGACGCTCATCTGTGGCGCCGGCGCACTGGTCGCCGTCTACCGATGGCTCGCCGACCGACTCGACGACCGCGTGGCGCGCACTGCCTTCATCACCCTGCTCGTCTATCCCTACGCCTTCTTCCTGTTCGGCGCCGTCTACGGCGACGCGTTGTTCCTCCTCGCCGCCGTCGGCGCCTTCCTCCTGCTCGAACGCGACCACGCGGTGTTGGCCGGTCTGGCCGGTGCGGTGGCCACGGCCACACGACCGGTCGGCATCGCGCTGGTGCTCGGACTGGTGGCCGTCGCCCTGTGGCGCCGCCACGCCGTGGAACGCACCGACGGACATCGTCTGCCCCGCCTCGTGTGGAATCGCCTTCGACCCGCCGATGCCGGCGTGCTGCTGTCGGCCGCCGGTCTCGTCGGGTACATGACGTACCTGTGGGT
>JBJTGD010000189.1:0-2218 GCA_046093735.1 Acidimicrobiia bacterium
CTGCTCACCCTGGTCGACACGCCGGGCTTCTACCCCGGCAAGGATCTGGAGTGGCGCGGCATGATCCGCCACGGCGCACAACTGGCCTTCGCCTATGCCCGGGCCACCGTGCCGAGGGTGTGTCTCACGCTGCGCAAGTCCTACGGCGGCGCCTACATCGTCATGGACTCCAAGCGCATGGGGAACGATCTGGCCCTCGCCTGGCCCAACTCGGAGATCGCCGTGATGGGGGCCAAGGGCGCGGTGGAGATCCTCCACCGGGGCATCGACGAATCAGAACGGTCGGCACTCGAGGCCGGCTACGAGGAGCGTCTGCTCAACCCCTACATCGCCGCCGACCGCGGCCTCATCGACGCCGTGATCGATCCGGCCGACTCCCGAGCGGTGATCGCCACCGCCCTCGACGGGCTCGACGACAAGCGCGAGCGGCTCCAGCCCCGCAACCACGACAACACCCCACTGTGAGCGAAGGCCGGATCGCCCCGGCGATCGGTCATGCGGCGGCACCGTGACACGCTGACGTCACGCAGCGTTCACGCCGGTCCGGAACGGCGGCCCCCGAGGGCTGACTAGGCTGGCGGGGCCCGAAGATCCGCTGCATCCGAGCCCCATCGTCGGCTCGGGACGACCGAGGAGAACGAGTGGCCGACAGCGTCACCATCACCGACAACCGCACCGGCGAATCAGTCGAGATCCCGATCATCGATAGCGGTGTCGATGCCGGTCCGTGGTCGAAGTTGCTCCCCGGGGTCTGGTTCTTCGATCCGTCCTTCAGCACCACTGCCGCCGCCGCCAGTTCGATCACCGAACTCGACGGTGAGGCCGGGATCCTGCGCTACCGCGGCTACCCGATCGAGCAGTTGGCCGAGCAGAGCACCTACCTCGAAGTGGCCTACCTCCTCATCCACGGCGATCTGCCCACCAAGCCCGAACTCGATGCATGGGTGCACGAGATCACGTACCACACGTTCATCCACGAGAACGTGCGCAAGCGGTTCATGGAGGGCTTCCACCACGACGCCCACCCCATGGGCATCCTGGTGTCGACGTTGGCGGCATTGTCGACCTTCTACCCGGACGCCAAGGACATCTTCGACCTCGACAGTCGCCACAAGCAGATCGTGCGTCTCATCGCCAAGATGCCCACCATCGCCGCCGGCGCGCATCGCCACAGCGTGGGCATGCCCTTCGTCTACCCCGACAACTCGCTCGATTTCACGTCGAACTTCCTGTCGATGATGTGGAAGGTGGCCGAGCCCCGGTTCGAGCCCGACCCGGTGCTCGCTCGTGCCCTCGATCTGCTGTTCATCCTCCACGCCGATCACGAGCAGAACTGCTCGACGACGGCCAGGCGGGTCGTCGGTTCGGCCCACGCCGATCCCTACTCGGCCTCGGCGGCGGCCCCCGCCGCGCTGTACGGCCCCCGGCACGGCGGCGCCAACGAAGCGGTGCTGCGGATGTTGTCGAGCATCGGCACGCTCGATCAGGTCGAGCCCTTCATCAAGGAGGTGCGCGAGGGTCGCACGGTCCTGCAGGGATTCGGCCATCGCGTCTACAAGAACTACGACCCGCGGGCGAAGATCATCAAGAAGACCGCCTACGAGGTGTTCGAGGTGACGGGCAAGAACGAGCTGCTCGACATCGCCCTCAAGCTCGAGGAAGTGGCATTGGCCGATGACTACTTCATCAGCCGCCGCCTCTACCCCAACGTCGACTTCTATTCGGGCCTGATTTACCAGGCCATGGGCTTCCCGGTGGACATGTACACGGTGCTGTTCGCCATCCCGCGGATCTCGGGCTGGCTGGCGCACTGGAGCGAGATGCTCGATCAGAACTCCCGCATCGCCCGACCCCGACAGCTCTACACCGGCGCCTCGGCCCGCGACTACGTCCCGATCGAGTCCCGCTGATCGATCGGCCGCTCAGCCGGCGTCGATTCAGATGTCGATGACGATCTTGCCGACGTTGGCATTCGACTCCATGCGTCGGTGGGCCTCGGCGATGTCGGCGAGCCTGTAGCGCGAGTCGATCACCGGGGCCAGCACACCTCGGTCGAACAGGGGCGCGATCTCGGCACCGAACCGGCGGGTGATGGCGATCTTCTCGTCGAGCGGACGCGATCGCAACACGGTGCCGATGAGGGTGGCGCGCTTGGGCAACATGGCACCCAACGCGATCTCGGCCCTCCCCCCACCCATCGCGCCGACCTGCACGATGC
>JBJTGD010000190.1:0-7776 GCA_046093735.1 Acidimicrobiia bacterium
ATCCCACGCTGCTGGTGGCCGACTCCACCACACAGGAGCTGCTGTTCACCACCGCCCGCACGCCGAAGAAGTTCACCAACGAGCCGGTGACCGAGGCGCAACTGGCCACCGTGCGCGATCTCGTGCAGTGGGGACCGACCATGACGAACGCGCAACCGTTGCGCGTCGTGTTCGCGCGGACCCCCGAGGCCCGCAACGTCGTGCTCACCCATCTCCTGCCCTACAACCAGGAGCGAGCCGGGGACGCACCGGTGCTGGCCGTGTTCTGCGCCGACCATGCCTTCGAGCGGAACATCGAACGGATCTTCCCCGGTGCGCCGGCTGTAGCAGCCATGTACGGCAACGAGTCCTTCCGTGATCGCGTCGCCGATTCCCAGGCGTGGATGCAGGCGGGGTACTGGATCATTGGTCTACGGGCCGTGGGCCTCGATGTCCTCCCCATGATGGGATTCGACACCAACGGCATGGACGCCATGCTCGAACCACGACAGGAGTCATTGTTCGCCGGCTCGCGACTGCGATCGATCATGGTGGCCGCCGTCGGCCATGCCGCTCCCGACGCTTACCCGCCCCGACCGCCGCGCCTGGAACGCCACGAGGTCGTGGCTGACCACAGAACCCGACGTCCACCGGACTGGCCGGGCCACCTAGGGTCTGGGCGCGGGACAGGATCGGTTGACCGGGCTTCCGTCATCGGCCCGTCAGATACTTGCCGCGTGGGCGGTCGCTGGCGATGTCGGCGCCCCGGTGGTGGCTCGCATCGCTGATGTGCATCTCGCCGAGGTGGAGGACGCGATCGGAGCGGCTCGTGGACTCGGTCTGCTCGATACCGCGGGTGACCTGCGCGCCAAGATCGCTGCTCGACTCGTGGAGCAGTGCCCCTCGACGAACTGGTGGCCATGGCCGAACGAGGTGGGCGTCTGTGTCTGTCGCTCAACGATGCGAGGTCGGCCGCCGATCTCCTGCAGCTCGCCGTCGACCTCGATGCATCGAGGGACGATGTCGACTTCGGACTGCGCCTCTGCGATCTCGCCGATGCGCAACAGGCGCTCGGCGACGTCGGCGCAGCCCGGGATCTCTATGCCAGAGCGTTCGTCCTAGGCGAGCGGGCGACTGATGCCTCGCTGGCCGTGCGCGCCGCGATCGGTCACGCCCTCCCGGTCGAGTGGTTCCACGGTGACGATCGATCGGCGTCGCAATCGGCCTGCGCCGCCGCTCTGCCGCTGCGGGCTGAGCAGCGTGCTGTCGTTCTCGCCGCTCGTTCGATGGTCGAGATGCGCGTCCCGCTGATGACCGGGGGTGACCAGCAGGTCGCGTGGGTGACCCGCCCCACGGTGGCCCGGGCGTTCGCTGACGACGCCATGGGATCGGTGGGGATCTCGATCAGGCTGAGCAACTGCGGATCGAGGCCGCCGACATCGCACTGGTCATGCACTCGCCGCGGTGGCTCAGCGCTGATCACGCCATCCTCGTGCAATTGGTGCAGGGGCGCACGACGGCCGTGGCCCGCGCCATCGAATTGGGGCTGATCGTTCCGATCAGTTGAGCAGCGGGTCGCGGGGCAGACCGAGGATCCGCTCGCCGATCTGGTTGCGCTTGATCTCTGAGGTGCCACCGGCGATGGCCATGGCCCGATGCATCAACTGCATGAAGCCGGCGATGGTGCCCGGACCCTCGAGGTAGGCGCCGTCGGAGCCGGCCAGTTCGAACAGGATCGACGCCGCCTCCTCGATGTTCTCGGCGCCCAGCAACTTGGTGACCGATCCTTCGGCCCCGGGCTCACCGCCGGCCACTGCTCGCTGCGCGCTACGCAGGTTGAGAGTCTCGCAGGCGACGATACGGGACGTGGCTCGTCCGATGCGCGCCGTTCCTCCGCCGAGTCGTTCGGGATGGGCGTCGAAGGGACCGATGAAGGTGCTGGGCGAGATGGTGACGCCCCCGTCACCGCTGCCGATGCTCACGCTCTCGTTGCCGAGCGTGCCGCGTGCCACCGTCCAGCCGCCGTCGATCGGGCCGACCACGTCGTCGTCGGGCACGAACACGTCATCGAAGAACACCTCGTTGAACTCGGCGCCACCGTTGACCATGCGCAATGGACGGATCGTCACTCCCGGTGCGTGCATGTCGACGACCATCGTGGTGATGCCCTGATGCTTGGGGGCATCCGGGTTGGTGCGCACGGTGATGAGACCCCAGGTGGCCAGATGCGCACCGGTGGTCCACACCTTCTGACCGTTGAGCAGCCAGCCCCCGTCGACACGCGTGGCGCGGGTCTTCACGCCGGCGGCGTCGGACCCGGCATCGGGCTCGCTGAACAACTGGCACCAGATGAGTTCCTGATTGAGGGCGGGCAGGATCCACCGCGCCTTCTGATCGTCGGTGGCGTACTGCGTCAGCGTGAGGATGACCCAGCCGGTGATCTGGTAACTGGGTCGCTTCACGCCGGCCCGGGCGAATTCCTGCTCGATCACCAACTGTTCGATCGCTCCGGCGCCGCGACCCCATGGCGTAGGCCAGTGCGGCACCGCGTAGCCCGACTGGACCAGGGCCCGGACCCGATCGCTCTCCTGCAGTGCCGCGGCGGCCTCGATGGCGGCGCGGGCCTCGGCCCGGAACGATTCCGCCTCGGGTGGAAGTTCGATGGCGCGGGTCAGGGTGACGCCCGGTCGCAGCAGATCGGTGACTTCGGAGGCGGGCCCGGTGCGGCCGAGGAACGCCTCGATGGCCAACGCCCTGCGGAAGTAGAGATGCGCATCGTGTTCCCAGGTGAAACCGATCCCGCCGTGCACCTGGATGTTCAACTTGGTGTTCTCGGTCGCCGCCTCCCCCGCCCACGTGGCGGCGATGGCACAGGCGGAGGTGAACTCGTCGGGGTCGTCGTTCGCCACTCGCGCCGCGTCCCACACCGCGGCGGTGGCCACCTCGGTCTCCACCAGCATGTTGGCGCAGTGGTGCTTGACCGCCTGGAACATGGCGATGGCCCGACCGAACTGCTTGCGGTCACGGGCGTAGTCGGCAGCCATATCGGTCACGGCCCGGGCCACGCCCGTGGCCTCGGCACCGACGATGAGGCGGGCGGCGTCGGTCAGGGCACGAGCGCCGCCCGGCACGATCGTGGCCGCGGCGGCGTCGAAGGTCACCTGGGCCGAGCGCCGCGTCGGGTCGATGTCGGTCGGTCGCGTCACCGTTACGCCAGCGGCGTCAGCAGCGACGATGGCCAGATCGTCACCGGCCACGGCCACGAACAGACCGGCCAGTCCGCCACCGAGCACATCTCGGGCGCTGCCGGTCACGGTGCCGCCCGACGCCACCACATCGGTGTCGAGGCCGATGCCGGCGGGGGTGGACCCATCGACGAGTCCGGGCAGGAACGCGGCACGCACGGCGTCATCACCAGCGGCGGCGATGGCGGCTGATGCCGCCCCGGTGGGGACGAAGGGCCCCGGGGCCAGGGCGATGCCGAACTGCTCGACCACGACCACCAGCTCACCGAGACCGGCGCCGGATCCGCCGTGCTCCTCGGCGATGTGCAGCCCCAGCCAGCCCAGTTCGGCCACCTCGCCCCACCAGGTCGGGAGGGTCTCGTCGGACGACTCCAACAGGGCTCGGGCCGCGGCGCGGGCGCCTCGTCCGTCGAGCAGATCGGCGGCCACCTCGGCCAGGGTGCGGTGGTCCTCGGTGATGGCGATGCTCATTGGTGCTCCTGCGGTCGTCGAACGGAACGAGCGTAGCGACGGTCCGCCCGCATCGGCGGTGGTGCCACGATGGGCCGATGAAGGTCGATGCCATCGTGAACCGTCCACTGTCGGAGACCGCCGAGGCCGCCCGGGCCGCGGAGGCGGCGGGGTTCGACGGGATGGTGTCGGTCGAGATCGCCAACGACCCGTTCCTGCCCGTGGCGCTGGCCGCGCAGTCGACCGAGCGCATCGATCTGCTCACCGGCATCGCCGTGGCCTTCGCCCGCAACCCCATGAACGTGGCCGTCATCGCCAATGACCTCAACCGGTTCTCCGGCGGTCGGTTCGTCCTCGGCCTCGGCAGTCAGATCCGGCCGCACATCACGAAACGGTTCTCCATGCCGTGGTCGGACCCGGCCCGACGGATGCGAGAGTTCGTGCTGGCCGTGCGGGCCATCTGGAACTCGTGGAACACCGGTGAGCCGCTGGCCTTCCGCGGCGAGTTCTACCGCCACACGCTCATGACGCCGATGTTCGATCAGGGACCGAGTGACGTGCCCGATCCGCGCGTCTTCGTGGCCGCCGTGGGCCCGGCCATGACGCGCACCGTCGGTGAGGTGGCCGACGGTCTGCTCGCCCACGGGTTCACCACTGCCGCCTACCTGCGCGAGGTCACGCTGGCCAATCTGGATGTGGGTCTGCGCGCGTCGGGTCGGACGCGGGCCGACATCGAGGTGTCGGTCCCGGTGATGTGCGCGGTGGGACGCGACGAGGACGAGATCGCCGAGCGACTTCCGGCGCTGCGTCGACAATTGGCCTTCTACGGGTCGACGCCGGCGTACCGAGGTGTGCTCGAACACCACGGCTGGGGTGAACTCGGCGACGAGTTGAACCGTCTGTCGAAGCGGGGCGAATGGGTGGCCATGGGCGATGCCATCGACGACGACGTGGTGCGCGAATTCGCCGTGGTGGGTGACGCTGCGACCGTGGCCGCCGAGATCCGTCAGCGATTCGACGGCCTTGTCGACCGAGTGCAGACCGGTCTGGTGGACGAACCGCTCCCGTTGGGTACCTGACCCGCAGCGGACTCGCCGGCGGCGCGTCCTACGCTGCAATGACGCAACGACGCGAGCATGCGGCGACGCGAGCATGCGCAGACGCGACGACGGAGGCCTCATGGCGGCGAAGCGACGGATCGGGATCCTCACCTCCGGGGGACTGGCGCCGTGCCTGTCATCAGCGGTGGCCTCGCTCACCGAACAGTGGGCCACCGTCGATCCGACGGCCGAGATCATCGGCTACCGAGATGGATACGCAGGTCTGCTGGTGGGCGACTCGGTCACCTTCGACGCCGGCATCCGAACCCACATCGCTACTGCCCATCGCCTCGGCGGCAGCCCGCTCGGCAATTCGCGGGTCAAGTTGTCGAATGCCGCCGATTGCGCTCGCCGAGGTCTGGTGGAACCCGGCGCCGATCCGCTCGAGGTGGCGGCCGCTCGTCTGCGGGCCGATGGCATCGACGTGCTCCATCCCGTCGGCGGTGACGACACGGCCACCACGGCAGCTGACCTCGCCGCCCACCTGGCGGCGCAGGGCCACGACCTGCAGGTGCTGGCCCTGCCCAAGACCATCGACAACGACATCGTCCCCATCGCCCGATCGATGGGGTCGGCGACGGCCGCCGAGTACGGATGTCTGTTCGCCCAGAACGTCATCGCCGAACATTCGGCCTCACCGCGGTCGATCGTGGTGCACGAGGTGATGGGTCGGAACTGTGGGTGGCTCACTGCGGCCACGGCCCGTCGTTACCAGTCATGGGTGCGCAGCGGCGTGGCCATCCCGGGTCTGGTCGATGAGGCCGAGTGGTCACTGCATGCCGTGCTGCTCCCCGAGATCGAGTTCACCATCGACGACTTGGTGGCCCGGTTGGGTCCGGTCATGGAGCGCGTCGGCAACGTCAACGTCTTCGTGGCCGAGGGCGCCGGTGCGCAGGCCGTCATCGACGAGCGAACGGCGGCCGGGATCGAGATCGCCCGCGATGCCTACGGTCACCCGCGACTCGATGATGTGAATGTGGGCGAGTGGTTGGCCGAGCGTCTCGGTTCCGCCCTCGACGCCGAGAAGACGCTGGTGGTGAAGTCGGGCTACTTCGCTCGTTCGGCCCCGGCCAATGCCGAGGACCGCGTGCTCGTCGCCGACTGTGCCGCCGAGGCGGTGCGCGCCGCCGTCGACGGGCGTGTCGGTCTGGTGGGTCACGACGAGCAGGCCGATGGTGCGATGAGTGTGGTGGCCTTCGACCGGGTGCGCGGTGGCAAGCGTCTCGCCGTCGAAGCCGAATGGGTGCGCGACCTGCTGGCCGGTGTGGCCGGTGTGGCTGACGTGGGGGGCTGAACCCGGCGTCAGGTCGTCAGGGGCAGGAGGTCGTCGGCCAGGTCGCCCAACATCCGGTCGGTGTCGGACACCTCCCCGAGGGGCAGCACGATGAACTTCGACGCGCCGGCGTCGATGAAGTCGCGCACACGTTCGGCGAGACCGGCGCGGGTGGGTACGACCTGACGCGGGTCGGTGCCGGGGCGTCGGCGTTCGATCGACTCGATCATCCGAGGCGGGAGGTCGTCGTCGCACCAGGCGATGAGCGCGCCGTAGTGCTGCGGATCCATCGATCGTCCGTGCGCACTGGCCGTGGCCTCGATGAGGGCGATGCCGCCGACCACGTCGGTCGGCGTGCAGAACGACGGAAGCCATCCGTCGCCCACCCGGCCGACGCGTCGCAGTTCGCTCGGTGCGGCGCCGCCCAACCACACGTCGAGTCGGGGCTGGACGGGGCGGGGGAGCACCTGCACGTCGTCGAACGACCAGAACTCGCCGTGGAACGACACCGGTTCACCGGTCCAGCACCGACGCATGATCTCCAGTGCTTCGTCGTGACGACGACCGCGTTCTTCACGCTGCACACCGAACGCCCGCTGTTCGGCCGAGTCCACGGCGCCGAGTCCGACCCCGGGGAGGAATCGACCGTTCGACAGCACATCGAGTGTGGCCATCTCCTTGGCCAGCACCACCGGGTTGCGTCCAGGCAGCACCAGGACCGACGTACCGAGCTTCATGCGCTCGGTCCGGCCCGCCGCCAGGGCCAGTGCGATCATCGGATCGGGTGCTGGCGCGCCGATCCGTTCCGACAGCCATAGCGAATCGAAGCCCAGCGCCTCGGAGCGGTCCACGAAGGCACCGAACCGATCGGCGGTGCCGAGTTGCGTCATCGTGCCGAGACCCAGGCCGATGCGGACCTTCAAGCGTTCGCCCACGACCCCGATGCTCCCACAGGTCCACCCACGCCTACGATCGTCGGCCGTGCACACCCATCCCCGGGCTGTCGGCCATCGGATCCTGTCGGCCGTCGCCCTGTCGGTGCTGCTCGTCCTCACCGCCTGCTCATCGATCGGCACGTCCTCGCCGACGCAGTCCACCATCGGGGCCACCCAATTGCCGGGTGTGGCCGACGGCGGGACCCTCTCCGTCGCCGTTCCCCTGGAGACGAGGCACTGGTCGCCGGTCGATCAGTGGACCACGGCCGACCTGCAGGTGGCCCGGGCCGTCTACGACCGCTTGCTGGCCCGCGACGAGAACGGGCGCGTGGTGCCCGAGTTGGCCGAGAAGATCAGTTCGAGTTCGAACCATTCGGTGTGGACGATCACACTGCGCCCGGATGTGGTGTTCACCGACGGCTCGGTACTCGATGCTTCCGTTGTGGCCACCAATCTGGAGGCCCAACGTAACGCGGCCTCCAACGGAGGTCTGCTCGATCCGATCTCCTCGGTGACCGTCGTCGACCGTTCCACGGTGACGGTCACCATGTACACACCGTGGTCGACGTTCCCGGAGGTGCTCACCACCCGGGTGGGGACCATCGCTGCTCCCGTCACCCTTGCGGGTTTCTCCGACGGGCCGGTCGGGACCGGACCGTTCGCCTACACCCGGACCGAACCCGACGGCACCGTGGTCGTCGCCGCCAATCGTTCCTATTGGCGCAAGGGTCTGCCCCGACTCGACGAGGTGCGTTTCGTTCCCATCGCCGATGCGGCCGAGCGGGTCGACGCCG
>JBJTGD010000191.1:0-15728 GCA_046093735.1 Acidimicrobiia bacterium
ACGATGACCGAGACCGTGCGCGATGCCTTCGATGACGAGCACTACCGGGCGTTGGTAGCGGCCACCCCGCTGCAGCGCGAGACCACGGCCGACGAGTTGGCCCGACTCACCGTGTTCCTGACCAGCGATCTGGCCCGGTGCATCACCGGCCAGTTGATCCTCGCCGACGCCGGCGCGCACCTGTCGCGGTCGCGCCCGGCCAACCGCTGAGTCGTCGAACCGTCAGCTGGCCAGTTCCCACCGCTCGTCGTCGCGTCGGCGTCGACGCTTGCCCCAACCGGGATGGGCGAACACGTGACCGAGACGTTCACGCCATGAAGTGGCACCGGCTATGTCGCGCAGCATGTCGCGGTACTCGTGCGTGGCGATGCGCAACGGATTGAACGTGGCGATGTTGCGTGTCAGGCCGTAGCGCACCCGTTCCGACTCGTGTTGGAACGTGCCGAACAGGCGGTCCCACACGATGAGGATGCCGCCGTGATTTCGGTCGAGGTACTCGGGTTGGGTGCCGTGGTGCACCCGATGATGTGACGGGGTGTTGAGCACCGACTCGGCCGCTCCCAGCGTCTCGATGGCCTCGGTGTGGATCCAGAACTGGTAGATGAGGTTGACGGCGCGTGCCGTCTCGATGATGCGGGGGCGTACACCGAGCCACGCCAGGATCCCGTAGGGAACGAACAGGCCGAGGTTCTCGCCCACCGGTTGACGCAACGCCGTCGACAGGTTGTACCGCTCACTGGAGTGGTGCACTACGTGGATCGACCACAGGAACCGGCTCTCGTGCTGCAGGCGATGGTTCCAGTAGTAGAGGAAGTCCCACCCGATCAGGGCCACGGCATGGGCAGCCAGACCGTTGCCGAGATCGCGACGCTTCCCCGAACGCCCCCACAACTTGCGGGCCGAGGTGCGTGCCGCCCACGTGGTCGCGCCGGCGGTGACACCGGCGGCCACGGCCGCCACGCCGGCCGAGGGGCGGATGCGACGCGCAACACGGGTGACGCGGTCGTCGGCGTCACGCCGGGCCAATACGTCGGCGGCGGTGGGGACTACGGCGGCACCGATGGCGCCACCCACCAGCGCGCCGGCCCACCGTCCGCGACCGGGGGTGACCGGGGTCAGCACCTTCGACATGACCACGGGCACGACCAGCGAGCCGACGCCCATGGCCAGGCTGGCCAGGGTGTCGTTGCGTTCGAACCCGAGGGCGCGGTCGTCACCGGCGGCGGCGCGCCGGTCGAGCACGAACTTCTCCACGCCCATGGCGGCGAAGAAGCCGGGCACCGCCAGTGCGATCAGGTCATCTCCGGCCACGGTCCTCCTCGGTGGAACTCGACCGCCACGATCGTATGGGCCTCGTCCTTGTGCACGGTCACGTCGGCGGTGGCCCGCAGCGGTTCGACGTGCTCGAGGAGATTGGGGAGATTCACCAACTCCCATGCCCCGATGGCCATGGCCTCGAACTGGTCGTCGGGTGCGTCGGTCCATGCATCGAAGAACGGCGAGTAGGTGGTGCGGGCGGCGTCGCGGAAGCCGAAGGCCCGCTCGGTGAACCAGCGCCGCAGATCGGGTTCGTCGGCGTGGAGGTAGACGGCGACATCGAGTCGGTCGGCGAAGCGCAGGGCGTTGAGACCCTCGATGATCACGATGTCGACGACGCCGATCACCAGCACCTCGTCGCCGATGTCATAGAGATGGTGGTCGTAGACGGGCACGCGGGCCGGTTCCCGGCGGTCGAGGGCGTCGAGCAGGTCGTGCACGGCGTCGACGTCGTAGGTCTCGGGGAAGCCCTTGCGATGCAACACGCCCATCTCGGCCAAGCGGTCGTTGGGGAACAGGAACCCGTCGGTGGGCACGACCGCCACCGACAGTCCACGGTGGGTGAGCAGGGCGGCCAGGGCGCTGGCCAGCGTCGACTTGCCAGCCGCCACACCTCCGGAGATCCCGACCACGGTGGTGGATCCGGGTCGGTGGCGTTCGCCGATGTGCTCGGCCAGCGGTGCGAGTTCCCGTGAGTGTTTCGGCGCGCGCTCCGGTTCGACCTCCTGGCCCGTTTCGGGGTGGTGATCCGACGCGCCCACGATCCGACGCTACGACGCCGCCGTCCGACCGGCGAGCGCGTTGCGGGCGGCGTCCTATGCTCGGCCCCTCACCGGGGGAAGGGGAACGGCATGGGCATGCCCACCGACATCGGCATCGTGGATCTGGGGATGGGATTCCCGTACACGAGCATCGAGGAGAAGAAGGCGGCCTACGACTTCTTCAAGGCGAACCTCAAGGATGAGGAATCGCTCAAGGAGATGGAGTTCCCGGCGCAGTACATGTTCAAGGACGTCCCCGATGTGGTGTCGCCCGACACCGACGTCGTCGCCTGGATCGTCGAGAAGATGGACGCGTTCAACATCGAGCAGTGCATGACGGGACTCAACGAGAAGTCGTTGCGGGCCAAGGAGCAGCATCCGGGTCGTTTCCACCTGTGCGCGTCGGCCGATCCGAACCAGGGAATGGACACCGTCCGCCGCCTCAAGCAGCTCAAGCGTGACCACAACATCGTGGCCGCCATGACGTTCCCGTCGGGCATGGTCCCGCAGGTCGGCGTGGGCGACAAGAAGATGTACCCGATCTACGCCACGTGCTGCGAGCTCGACATCCCCATCTGCATCAACGGTGGCATCGTCGGCCCGCGCATGCCGTCGTGGCCGCAGCACGTCGAACAGTTCGACGAGGTGCTGTACGACTTCCCGGAGTTGACGATGGTGATGATGCACGGCGGCGAGCCGTGGACGGAACTGGCGGTCAAGCTCATGCTCAAGTGGCCGGGCCTGCACTACATGACCAGCGCCTTCGCGCCGAAGCACTACCCGAAGGACATCATCAAGTACGCCAACAGTCGCGGCAGCGACAAGATCATGTACTGCGGGTACTTCCCGGCCGGACTGAGCCTCGAGCGTCAGTTCACCGATATGCCCAACGTGCCCTTCAACGACAACGTGTGGCTGAAGTTCCTGCGGGAGAACGCCATTCGAGTGTTCAAACTCGATCAGGACGTCTGACCGTGCAGATCGAGGCGGGCCAGGTCGCCGTCGTCACCGGTGCGGGCAGCGGCATCGGACGAGCCCTCGCCCTGCACGCCGCCGGACGTACCATGCGCGTGGTGGTGGCGGATGTCGACCCGGTGCGTGTCGACGACACCGTCGCCGCCATCGGTCAGCTCGGGGCCGAGGCGATCGGTGTGCGCACCGACGTCTCGGTCGACGCCGAGGTGCAGCGACTGGCCGACGCCGCCTTCTCCGCTTTCGGGGCGGTGCACCTGCTGTGCAACAACGCCGGGGTGTTCTGCGGCGGACTGCTGTGGGAACGCACCGAGGCCGACTGGGACTGGGTGCTGGGCGTGAACGTGCGGGGCATCACCAGTGCCATCCGGGCCTTCGTGCCCCGCATGATCGAAGCGGGCGAGCCCGGTCACATCGTGAACACGGCGTCGATGGGTGGACTGGTGACCGGCGCCTATTCGGGCCCGTACTACACGTCGAAGTTCGCCGCGGTGGGGCTCACCGACTGTCTGGCCCACGACCTGCGTGCCGCCGGTACGTCCATCGGGGCGTCGGTGCTGGTGCCGTCACTCGTGCACACCGACATCGGCGGTTCGGGTCGACACCGTCCGGAGCGCTTCGTGGACCGGTCACACCAACCGGGAGCCGACGTGGAGTTCGTGGAGCAGATGTTGACCTCGGCCACCACCGAGGCGGGGAGGCCGCCGACGGAGGTGGCCGAGCTGGTGTTCGACGCGGTCGAGGCCGACCGGTTCTGGATCCCGACCAAGCCGAGTTACCACGATCAGATCCGTCAGCGTCACGAGGACATGCAGGACCTGACGCTGCCGCGCCCGCCGGTCCTCGACTGACGTTCTCTCAGGCGGCGAGGGTGCCGGCGAAGATCTGCCAGGCCAGTGCGCTCTTGGCCACGAGGCTGAGCACCAGGTACACCTTCTCGCCGTAGAGGTAGTCGGCGAAGCGACCCCGCTTGCGGTACTGCAGCCACTGGTTCAGTGCGAAGCAGTTGAACAGGGCGAACAGCGAGATGACGATCCCGTAGACGAAGGGCGGCACGCCATCGGGATTGGCGGGTACGCCGTTGATCATCGTGTTGTCGGTGGCGGCGGTGACCAGTGCGAACACGATGGCGATCCACGGCACGATGCCGGCGATGCAGCCGAAGGTGAAGGGCCACCACGTCACCTCGTCACGGCCGATGTTCACCTTCTCCATGACCAGACCGAACAGGATCATGGAGGCGTTCACGCCGAAGATGGCCATGAGGGCGTAGAGGTTGTTGATGCCGTTGAGGAGTGCGATCAGCAGGATCATGATCGAGGCGCTGATGGAGTACTCGACCCAACGGGCGATGTTGATGCCGCGCAGCAGGTTCTGCTCGTACCAGTCTTTGATCCTCGGCGCGGCCATGAGCAGATGATCGGCGGCGGCCAGGAACAGGAACAGCGCGATGGCGATGGCGAAGCCGAAGTCGAAGAACGTGCGACTCACCGACAGTGAACCCGGTGCTCCCGGCGGCCCGGTCTGCACGGTGGCGACGATGGCGATGGAGAAGCTCGTGCTCAGGGCCAGGATGGCGATGCCCTGCACGAGGTGCACCACCCCGACGCCGACGTTCCAGGTGCGGAGATTGCGGAGACGTGCCGTGGTGTCGGTCATGGCCGCAGTCTATGAAGGCGAAGCGCCGCGGCCGGGGACGGGATGTGGATCAGTGCGAGTGTGACGAACACGTCGTCGCTCCGTGCCCCTCACTGCCGGTGAACGGACCGCAGGCCTGATCCTCCAGCCATACGTGCATCATCGGTGGGACGAGCCTGACGTGCGAGCCGGCCGGACAACCGCCGTTCTTGGCGAACGACACGAAGTGCCAACGAGCCGTGTTGCTGAAGCAGATGGGATCGTGAACGTGCCAGGTGGTCAGTTCTCCGGCGATGTCGGGCACGTCGGCCATGGTCTTGCCCGGTTCGAGCAGGTACATGGCGCCGATGGTCCGACCACTGGCGATGTGGACCATGAACGACTCGACACGCGTCGGATCGAGCTCCCGACCGTCGTTGGTGAAGGCGTCCTTCGACCAGTGGGACATGCCGTAGCTCGAGTCGCCCGACGACACGTAGCCGGCGGCAGTGAGCGCGGCCGAGTTCGGGAGCGCCGCGATCGACGCCCGGGTGCGATCACGCAGGGTCCGCGCCGCCTGCTGTTGGGCGGGGCTCAGGCGGGGATCGTCGACCGACACGATCGGGCCGGTGGGTGCCGGTCCTCCGGTGTGACCGGAGTCCGTGTGGCCGCTGTCGGCGCTGCCGTGGTCGTGACCATCCGACGTTCCCGGCGTGGTACCGGCCACCACGGCATGGAGGTGTGCTGCGTCACCGCCGACCGAGTCGGTGTGGACATGGGCATCTCCGTGCGCTTCTCCGTGCACCCCATCGGCGGAGACACCGATGCCGTGGTCGTGGGGAAGGGCCTCGGGATCATCGGTCCCCATCGTCCGGTCGGTGCCGGTGCGTGCCGCAGTGGGCGTCAGCGGCGCGGTCTGGACGGCCAGGACCACGATGAACGAGGCGACGGCCAGCGCCGCGGTGGGAAAGAGGAGTCGATGACTCCATGTCGAACACGCCGACCATGTCGACGATGTCGACCTTGCGACCCGTCCCCGGAGTGACATGTCCGCAGTCTCCCACTCCGGGCCGGTCGTGTTCCGGCGGGGCGGTTCGACGGTCGGACGCACCGGTGGCCGGACGCGCCGACGGCGCCCCGCAGGGCGCCGTCGACTCGTTCGTGGGTTCCGGATCAGGTTCCGGATCAGGCGCCGGCGAGACCGCAGGCCTGCGCGGCCTGCTTGGCCTCGGCGATCCACGCCTGACGAGCAGCCGCATCCATCGGACGCTGCGGACGGGTCAGCCCGCTGTCCTTCATGCACGCCTTCTGCTCGGGCGTGAGCGAGCCGAGGCGCGACTTCAGTTCGTCGACGCGGGCCCGACCCGGACGCTCGGGAAGGGTGATGCCGCAGGTGTCGGCCGCCGTGCGCAACGTGGTGATGGCCTCACGACGCTGCTCGGGCGACAGACGACCTTCGGGCTTGGCCACGCCATTGGCCTGCAGGCACGCCTTCTGCTCGTCGGTGAGCGACTTCAGGAACGAACCGCGACCCTGGGACGCGGCCTCCACCTGATCGGTGGTCTGGGCGCCGGCCACCGAGGTGACTCCGACGATCCCGGCGATGCCCGTCACGCCGATGACGCCGGCGGCGACCAGTGTGCGGACCTTGGTGAGCTTCATGGTGACTCCTCGTTTCTCCATCGGTGGTTCCGATGTCTCGATGTGCGGATTCGGGGGGACGGACCCGGGGGACCGCATCCGGATCAGGCGAACCGGATGCTGCTCATCATGCGAACCGAGTCTCGAGCGATGGCCAACGTAACCTTCGAATTCGCTGGAGAGCCCGGTCTCCAGCCAGTCTCAAGATTCCCTGAAGGTTCGCCTCAGCACTCCCCGTAAGGCTGCGCCCATGGCTCCGATCCCCGCCCCCAAGGTCCTCGTCGTGGACGACGAGGAGAACATCTCGTTCCTGGTCTCCTCGGCCCTGAAGCTTGACGGGTGCGAGGTGCGGACGGCGGCCAGCGGTCGCGAGGCGGTGACCGAGACCGAGCGCTTCGCCCCCGATGCCATCGTCCTCGACGTGATGCTGCCCGACTTCGACGGGTTCGAGGTGTTGCGACGCGTGCGCAACGCCGGATGTCAGGCGCCGGTGCTGTTCTTGACCGCACGAGACGGCACGGACGACAAGGTGCTCGGGCTCACCTCCGGAGGCGACGACTACATCGTGAAGCCCTTCGTGCTCGAGGAACTCGTCGCCCGCGTGCAGGTGGCGCTTCGGCGTCGCGGGGCGTCGCCGTTGTCGAGTCGACTGCAGGTGCACGATCTCGTGCTCGATGACGACGCCCATCGTGTGTGGCGGGGTGACACCGAGGTGCACCTGTCGGCCACCGAGTACCGACTGCTGCACTGTCTGATGGCCAATGCCGGGCGGGCGGTGACCCGGGCCCAGATCCTCGATCACGTCTGGCAGTACGACTTCGACGGCGAGTCGTCGATCATCGAGTCGTTCATGTCGAACCTGCGCAAGAAGGTGGACGCCTCCGAGCCCAAGCTCATCCACACCGTGCGCGGTGTGGGCTACAGCATCCGCGAACCATGACGTTGCGGGCGCGGCTCGTCGCCGCCTTCATCGCCGTGATCGTGCTGTTGGGCGTGAGCGACATCGCCGTCGTCCTCGTCGAGCGTTCGTACCTGCGCGAGCAGGTCGACAGCGAGATCGAGGGAGTGACACGGGTGGCCGGACCGATCATCGCCCGGCTGTCGCAGAATCGGAACGCGGTGGTGTCGGCCGAGTTCTCGCAGTACTACATCGGTCGCATCGGAGCCGACGGTCGGTTGCAGACGCTGGTGGCCCCGGCGGCCGACCCGAACCTCGTGCCCTGGGTGGAGCAGCCACCCGACTTCGGGTCGCCGCGCACCGTGACCAGTCAGTCGGGTGACGCGTCGCGGGTGCGGATCGTGGAACGAAGGCTGGCTGACGGGTCGATCGCCGTGGTGGGTCGATCACTCGAACCCGTGGAGTCGGCCATCCGTCGACTGGTGGTGACCGAGGCGATCGCCTCGCTCGTCGTGCTGGCCCTGTTCGCCCTCATCGTGTTCTGGGTGGTGCGACTCGGACTGCGACCCATCCGGCGCATGACCGAGACCGCCGATGCCATCACTGCCGGTGCCACCGACGTGCGCGTGGATGTCGAACACGACGGTACCGAGGCAGCGCGGTTGGGCCAGGCGTTCAACACCATGCTCGATGCCCGTCAGGCCTCGGAGGAACGTCTGCGCCAGTTCGTCGCCGACGCGTCGCACGAGTTGCGCACGCCGCTCACCACCCTGCGCGGGTACACCTCGCTCTACGAATCCGGCGGCTTCCCCGATCAAGCGTCTCTCGACGACGGCATGCGGCGCATCGGCCAGGAGGCGGCCCGCATGGGCCGGATCGTCGACGACCTGCTGCTGTTGGCGCGACTCGACGAGCACGGGCCGGCCCTGCCGACCTGCGTCGAGGTGGCGCCGTTGCTGCGCGATCTGGCCTCCGACGTGTCGGTGGTGCAACCGGTACGACCTGTGATCGTCGACTGCGCCGAGTCGGTGGCCGTCATGATCGACCGCGATCATCTGGTGCAGGCCTTGTCGGCCCTCACCACCAACGCCATGCGCCACACCGACGACAACGTCGAGGTCCGCCTGCGCGCTGTGCACGTCGACGGTCGTGTCCGCTTCGAGGTCACCGACCGCGGTCCGGGCATCGCCGAGACGGACGTGCCCCATCTGTTCGACCGCTTCTATCGATCCGACCGGGCGCGCTCACGCGCCACCGGCGGCAACGGACTGGGTCTGGCCGTGGTGGCCTCGATCGTCACGTCCAACGGCGGGACCTACGGGGTTGTCACCGCCGAGGGCCTGGGCTCCACGTTCTGGTTCGAGTTGCCGTTGGCGCCCTGAGCCACCGCACGGTGTCATCACACGGCGTCGTCACCACTCGGCGTCGAACATCACCGTCGCCACCACCAGCGTCTCGTCACCGAGCGCCGTCCAGCGATGGTCGGTGCCACGCTGCACGATCACATCGCCCGGTCCCGCCTCGGTGGTGATGCCGCCGGGGAGATCGAGGCGGACCCGCCCGCGCAGCACGATGTCGAGATCGATCGTGCGGGTGCGATGCCAACCGGCCTCGCTGGGCGGCGCCGGTTCCAGCGTCCACTGCCGGAACCACGCGCCCCCCGCCGTCGGTTCGAGCGCCCACGGCCCGTCCGGGTCGCCGCCCTGCGTGGCGCGGCGCAGTGGTCCACCCGTGTGCCACACATCGGTCATGGTGAAGCCGCCGTTGGTGAGGTGCACCTCGGCGCCACCGTCGAGCACAGGAGCACCCGTGATCACCCTCCGCACCGGCGCGTCACCGTTGTTGTGCTCGCGCGCCGATCCATCGACGGGCGTGACTGTGGGATCGGGACGCAGCATGGCCACGAAGTAGGTCCACCCGTGCTCGTCGGCCGGTCGCCAGCGATGTCGCGTGCCGCGCTGCACCACGTACTCACCGGGACCGATCACCCGTTCGCCGTCGTCGAGTCCGAGCACGACCGATCCGTCGAGGACGACCATGAAATCGAGGGTGTCGGTGGCGTGCATGCCCGGGGTCGACGGATCGTCACCGTCCACTCTCAACCACGTCGAGTCCAGATCGGCACCATCCGGGATCCCGGGCATGCGGATGATTCGGGCACTGGCGCCCCCGGGCGGCGGTTCGAGGGGGAATCCGGGTGTCGTGCGATCGCACGGGTCGCCGACGGTGCGGTGGCTGCGCTCGGACCACCACACCTCCGACACCGCCACCGGGCCGATGTCGAGGGAGTTCGGGGCCGGTCCGTCGGACTGGAGCACGTCGATACCGTCGACGATGCCGGTCACCACCCGTCGTGTCGGTGTCATCGGCCGAGACTAGAGCGACATCTCCGGACCGTTCCTGCCATGCTGTGCCCCTCGAAAGGGAGGGTCAGCATGCGAGTCCAACGTCGTCGTGCCGCACTCGGTCTGGTGGTGGTCGTGCTCTCGGGCATGGTCCTCGCCTCGTGTTCGTCCAGTGGATCGTCCGCACCGCCGCCGCGGACGTGGTCCGGTCCGGTGGCCGAGGTGAAGGTCTCCGGCCCGGTGACCGGCGGCAAGGGGTCGGTGGTGCTGGCGCCGTCGCCGCCCGAACCCGGTCAGGCGCCGACCGTGTTCGATCTGGCGTCGGTGGGCTACACCGAGTCGGAGTACTTCCTGTCGGGCACGGCCACCGCCTACACGTCCGATCAGCCGCTGACCACCGACGGCGTGTGGACGGTCAAGCCGGCCGGCACCGCGCCCTACGTGAACCGCGTGGTGGTGCGTCGACCCGCCAACTCCGCCGACTTCAACGGCACCGTGCTGGTCGAGTGGCTGAACGTCACCGGCGGACTCGACGCTGCTCCCGACTGGACGTACCTCGCGCCCGAGATCATCCCCTCCGGCTACGCGTGGGTCGGCGTGTCGGCCCAGCGCGTGGGCATCGAGGGCGGTGGCATGAACCTCGGTGTGGATCGCGTGCTCAAGTCGTTCGATCCGGCCCGGTACGGCTCGCTCACCCATCCGGGTGACAACTACTCCTACGACATGTTCAGCCAGGCCGGCGCAGCGGTGTGGCGCGACTCCAAGACGCTGCTCGGCGATCTCGACGTGCGCAATGTCGTGGCCATCGGCGAATCGCAGTCCGCTGGTCGTCTGACGACCTACGTGAACGCCGTCTCCATGAACGATCAGGTCTTCGACGGTTACTTCATCCACAGTCGTAGTGGTTCGGCGGCCGCGTTGTCGGCTGATCCGCTACCGGCCGTGGCGGCGCCGCTGGGCACGCAGATCCGCGCCGATCTCGGTCGACCGGTACTCGTGTTCAGTGCCGAGACCGATGTCGCCGGTGCGCGCGGCTACGGCAAGGCCCGTCAACCCGAGACCGACACGTTCCGGGCGTGGGAACCGGCCGGTACCGCGCACGCCGACTACTACAACCTCGGCGGTGGTGGCTTCGACACCGGCGACGGGAAGAACGACATCGTCTACTACTCGACGCAGTTGAACCCGCCGAACAACGTCTACAACAACCTCATCACCTGCGCGGCGGGCATCAACACCGGTCCCCACACCTATGTACTGCGCACGGCGCTGCGGAACTTCCACGTCTGGGTCGTCGACGGTGTGGTTCCGCCCTCACAGCCGCAGTTGAAGCTCGACGCCGCCGGCAACGGGTACGAGGTCGACGAGCTGGGCCTCGCCAAGGGCGGCATCCGCACGCCGCACGTCGACGTGCCGATCGCCGTGCTCACCGGGCTCGGCCAGAAGGGTCAGGCCCTGTGCTCGTTGTTCGGCGGCACCGTGCCGCTGACCAACGACGTGCTCACGGCGCGCTATGGCACCCACGACGGATTCGTGACCAAGTTCTCCGAGTCGGCCAAGGCGGCAGTGGCCGCCAATGCGATCCTGGCCGATGACATGGAGCATCTCATCGAGGCGGCCAAGGCCGCCAAGGTCCTGCGCTGAACGGCCGGAGGGAACGGACATGGATTTCTTCGAAGCGACCATGAAGATCGGTCAGGCGACCGAACTCGATCTCGAGACGGCCGAGTTGCTCATCCGGGTCGAGAACAGCGGTGACGTGCTCTACGGCGCGTTGGCCGACCGACTCGGCAACGAGGAAGCGGCCGAACTGCTGCGTCGCAACGGGCGTGAGGAGGTCGGGCACGCCCGTCGGATCATGAAGGTCCTGACCCTCAAGACCGGCCGCGAGTACGTGCCGCCGCCCGAGGTGCTGGAGAAGTTCACCATCGACCTGCCCGATTCGATCGACGCATCGGCCCTGCCGGCCATCGTCGAGGGGGAGCGCGCCGGGGACATCGGCTACCAGCGCTGGGCCGAGGCCGAGACCGATCCCGAGGTCATCGCCCTGCTCCTGCGCAACGGCCGGGAGGAGACCAAGCACGCCGAGCGGGTCCAGCAGGCCATCGAGATCCTCGCCGCCGCCGAGCGTTCCTGACCGACGGCACACGGCCGGCGCGTCGTCGGGCAGACTGTCGGCCCACCGAGAACTCATCGGTCCCGATCCGACCGGATCGGTTCCAGGTCAGAAGATCAGAAGAGGAATGCCGCCATGGTCATGACGATGATGCGCTTCAACTGCATCCAGCCCGGGCTGGAGCCCAACGAGATGGCCGATCGCTACAACGCCATGCTCGACATGGTGCAGGTGCTCGACGAACTCGGCGGAGGGTTCGTGTCGCTCGAGGAGCATCACGGCGCCGACAACGGCTGGAGCTCCTCGCCGTTGACCATGGCCGCCGCCATCCTCAGCCGCACCAAGAACGTGTCGGTCTCCATCTCGGCACTGTTGGTGCCGCTGCATGATCCGTTGCGCATCGCCGAGGACATCGCCGTCATCGACCTGATGTCGAAGGGGCGCCTCACCGTCATCGGTGGCATCGGCTACCGCCCCTCCGAGTACGCCGCCCACGGCAAGTCCTGGGAGGACCGGGGCAAGATCATGGACGAGTGCGTCGAGGTCATGCTCAAGGCATGGACCGGTGAACCGTTCGAGTACCGGGGCACCACCGTGAAGGTGACACCGCTCTCGTTCACCCGGCCGCATCCGCCGTTCCTGCTCGGTGGCACGTCGAAGCCGGCGGCCCGTCGGGCGGCACGGTTCGGACTGCCCGTGATGTGGGCGGCACCGGTGCCCGAGGTCGAGGCCTACTACTACGAGAAGTGCGCCGAGTACGGCACGCAGGGCTTCGCCATGGCCCCGCCCGAGACCTTCCACCACACCTTCTTCGCCGAGGACGTCGATGGTGGGTGGGAGAAGATGGGTCCGCACCTGCTCCACGAGGCCACCGTGTACCACTCGTGGCAGACCCCGGACATCCGGTCGTCGGCCCACTCCTACGCATCGACGGTCGACGAACTGCGGTCCGAGGGCCTCTACCAGATCGTCTCGCCGGCCGAAGCGGTGGAGGAGGCCAAGGCGGCCGGTGACTTCGCCATGTTCTCGATGCACCCGCTGTGCGGTGGGATGCCCATCGAGCTCGGGTGGAAGCAGGTCGACCTGCTGCGCAACGAGATCCTCCCCGCTCTGGCCTGAGCCGATCTTCGACCCCACCTCGTCGGCGCGGTCCGCCGGACCGTTGTACCGTTCGCAGACTGACCGACACCGGGGGTACCGATGGCAACGAACAACTGGGGACGTTGGGGCGCGGAGGACGAGCGGGGAGCGCTCAACCATCTCACGCCCGAGGTGATCAAGGCCGCGGCTGCGTCGATCACGACCGGTCGCGTCTACAGCCTCGGCATCCCCATCCAGGGACAGGGTGTGCCGCTGCTCGATTACCGCGGTGTGCCCATGCGCCTCACCCTGCAGGACGGCACCGACGACGGCATGTACGCCAGTTACGGCGCCCAGCCCGGCACCGGCGCCCACGAGGACGTGCTGGTCATGGCCTCGCACACCACGTCGCACATGGATGCGCTCATCCACGTCTACGAGGACCACAAGCACTACAACGGCGTGCCCTTCAGTGAGATGCGCGCCCTCGGTGGTGCAGCGAAGCTCGGCATCGAGAAGGTCGGCGGGTTCGCGGCGCGCGGTGTGCTGCTCGACATGGTCGCCCACATGGGCGCCGACGGCTGGCTCACACCGGGCACGATGCTCACCGCCGCCGACCTGCAGGCTTGCGCGGCGGCGCAGGGCACCGAGGTGCGCGCCGGTGACGTGGTGCTCATCCGCACCGGTCACCTCGACATGTGGTGGGACAACCACGCCAAGGGAGAGCCCGAGGGGTTCGCCCAGGCCGGTATCGGTTCCGATGCCGCCGAGTGGCTGGCCTCCATCGACGTCACCGCTGTCGGTTCCGACAATGCCGCAGTCGAGGTCATCCCCTTCGACAACAACGATTTCCTGATCGTGCACAAGATCCTGTTGGTGCAGGCGGGCATCTACATGCTCGAGCACCTCGATCTGCGAGCGGCCGCAGCCGACGGCAGCTACGAAGGCATCATCGCCGTGGCGCCGCTGAAGGTGACCGGAGCCACCGGTTCGCCCATCAATCCCATCTTCATCGCCTGACACACATCGATCGGGCGGTGCCGAGTCACCGACCCCCACACCGGAAGTTGGCTCCATGAGCACTCGGAGTACTCGTCCCGTCCGCGCCGTTCGGGTCATCCGCGTCGTCGCCGTCGCCGCCGTGTTGTCGGTGTTCGCCGTGGCCTGCGGGTCGTCGGGGAGTTCATCGACCTCCACGACCACGCCCACGATCCTGCCGGCCGCCGAGGCGGAGTTCGGGGTGGGCTTCCGGCAGTTGACCGTCAAGGACCCGGCCGGCGCAAGGGACCTGTCGGTCGACGTGTGGTACCCGGCGGCCAAGGGTGCGACCGGCAAGGCGGCGCGTTACGCCCTGCTGCCCACGGCCTACATCGATTCGAAGGTGGCCATCGCCGACATCTCCATCGCCACCGGCGCTCCCTATCCGCTCATCGTGTACTCGCACGGAAGTGGTGGTCAGAAGTTCATCGCCTCGTTCCTCACCGAGGAACTCGCGGCGCAGGGCTTCGTCGTCATCGCCGCCAATCACACCGGCGACACGGCCATCGATCGCGCCACCAACACCTCCGTGGCGCCCGATCAGAACGACCTCAACCGACCAGCCGATGTGTCGCGGTTGATCGACGACATGCTGGCCCGGACGAACTCCAGTGGTGACTTCTTCTCCGGCCGCGTCGACACCGAGCGCATCGGTGTGGTCGGTCACAGTTATGGCGGTTACACCTCCATCGCCACCGTGGCCGGACACACCACTCCGCTCGGATCGGTGAAGCCCGACTCCCGGGTGAAGGCGATCGTCGCCCAGGCGCCCTACACCCTGCGGCTCACCCCGGCGGAGTTGGCGGCCGACAAGGTCCCCACCATGCTCATCGCCGGCACCAAGGACATCACCACGCCGACGAACACCAATGCGATGGTGGCCTTCGGGGCCATCACCGGTCCGCCGGTGGTGCTGGCCGAGATCACCGGTGCCGCCCATCAAGCGTTCACCGATGTGTGCACCTACCTCGATCAGATCCCCAAGCTGCCCGATGCGCCGGCCTTCGTCATCACCACTGTGCAGGCGCAGGCCAAGGAGGGTTGTGGGCCCGAGTTCCTCGACTACGCCCGGGGTCTCGAGTTGATCAACATCCTCACCGTGGCCTTCCTGCGCACCTACGTGGCCGGTGACGCGGGCTACGGCGCCTACTGGGGCGCGTGGGCGGCGACGCAGCCCGAACTCTCGGTGTGGGTCAAGCCCTGAGATGACGACGCCGACCGGGCGCTTCCGTTCCCTTCCGTCCCAAGAGATCGGACGGCGCTTCCTCATCGCCGGTCCGGCGCTGCTCGTGACGGGCGTGGTGCTGGCGCTGTGGATCCGCAGCGGGATCGACGCGGCGAACGCTCGTGACCTCCCCATCAACACGTGGTTCCATGATCGGGCCGACACACCCGGCGTCGTGCGGTCCATCTCGTCGTTCGTGTCGTGGATCGGCGCCGGTGAGCACATCGTGCCCCTCGAGTTGTTCGCCGTGGCCGCGCTGCTCATCGCCCGTCGGTGGCGGTGGGCGATCTTCGTGTTCGTGACGGCGATGGGTGGCCACCTGCTCTCCAATCTCACCAAGCGGATCGTCGAACGACCACGACCGCCGTGGTTCGTCCTCTACCCCGGTCAGACCTCGTCGATGTTCCCGTCGTTCCCCTCCGGTCACACCACCGCGGGTATGGCGGGGATCGTGGCCATCGCCATCACGCTGTGGTTCGTGCTGCCCCGTCCGTGGTCGACGATCACGGCGTGGATCGTGGGCCTCATCGGCGTGGCCCAGGGACCCAGTCGCCTGTTCCTGGCCAAGCACTGGATCACCGACGTGCTCGGTGGCCTGTTGTTCGGAACCGGTTGGCTGCTGCTGGTGTGGGGCGCGTTCCTGCTGTGGCTGGCCCCCCGGCCCGTAGCGTCGTCGTCGGACGACACCGCGGTGCCGGTCCAACCCTCGGGTTGAGGC